>NZ_JARACH010000020.1:0-139780 GCF_029087445.1 Amycolatopsis sp. La24 | reverse complement strand
GGCACCCAGCCCCTCCCCCGCACCCCGATACGAAGCCTCCCTGCGGTTCGGGGGTGCTTGTCAAGGCATCTTTCCCGCCTTGACAAGCACCCCCGAACCGTCAGCACAATCAAGCTTCGGGGTGCCCCACGCACGCCAGGGCTAAAGTCGCCGCCAGGCGACGAGCCCAGGACACCAACTGATCCGCCAGTCAACTCAAGATCGCAACTCCTTGGCACACAAGCAATAATTCAAACTGTTACGGCAACAACCCCCCAAGAGTTGCGATTTTCGCAACCCCCCATTACCGTCACGGCCCATGGACGAAACAGACCAGCTGAGAGAACGGGTCCGCCAGCTGATCCAGTCCACACCCGTCCCCCAGCGCGAATTCGCCGCCGCCATCGGCCTGGACCAGACCAAACTCTCCAAAGCCCTCAACGGCACCCGCCGCTTCTCCCCGCACGAGCTGGTCCGCGTCGCCGAATACTCCGGCGTCACGGTGAACTGGCTGCTCAACGGCAGCGACGACGCCAAAACCGTCACCGCCGTCCCGGCCCCGGCGGCGGGAACAGCGAGCGAGCCCGACGACCCAGCACACTCCGAACCAAGACGGCGAATCCTGGAAACCGCCTGGCAGCTCATCGCCGAACGCGGCTACCACCGCGTCCGCATCGCCGACATCGCGCAGGCATGCGGCACCAGCACCGCCGCCATCCACTACCACTTCCCCACCAAAACCGAAGTCCTCGACGAAGCTTTGCGGCGCAACGTAAAGCTCGCCTTCGACCGCCAGGTCGCCGAGCTGCACGCCGTGCCCGGCGCGCACGACCGGCTGCTCAAGCTCGTCGAACTGCAGCTGCCGACCGAAGGCCTGCTGCGCGCCGAATGGTCGGTGTGGCTGCAGGTCTGGAACGAGGTCGCGCTCGACCCGCGGCTGCGTTCGCTCTACACCGATTCCTACGACCGCTGGTACCAGACCATTCTCATGACCATCCGCACCGGCCAGGAGCAGGGCGTGTTCCGCCTGGCCGACCCCGAGGCCGCCACCGCCCAGCTCACCGCGCTGATCGACGGCCTCGGCATCCAGGTGCTGACCGGGCGTCCCGGCAGCACGGTGGGCGCGATGCGCGCGCACCTGAACGACTTCATCGACCGCTCGATCGTCCAAGGAGCCTGATGAACCACGAGGTCATCGTCACCTGCGCGCTCACCGGCGCGGGGGACACCACCCGCCGGAGCCCGCACGTCCCGGTCAGCCCGGCGCAGATCGCCGAGAGCGCCATCGAGGCCGCCAACGCCGGCGCAGCCGTGGTGCACATCCACGTGCGCGAGCCCGAAACCGGGGCGCCGTCGCGGGATGTCGCGCTGTATCGCGAGGCGGTCCGGCTGGTCAAAGAGTCCGGAGTGGACGTCGTCGTCAACCTCACCGCGGGCATGGGCGGCGACCTGGTCATCGACGCCGAGGACCCGCTCAAGCCGGTCGACGGCACCGACCTGGTCAACGCGCACGACCGCCTCCCGCACGTCGAAGAGCTGCTGCCGGACATCTGCACGCTCGACTGCGGTTCGCTGAACTTCGGCGAGGGCAACCAGCTCTACGTGTCCACTCCGGACATGCTGCGCACCGGCGCGAAGCGCATCCAGGAGCTCGGTGTGAAGCCCGAACTGGAGATCTTCGACACCGGAAACCTGTGGTTCGCCACGAAAATGGTCGAAGAAGGCCTCATCGACCCGCCGCCGCTGTTCCAGCTCTGCATGGGCATCCCGTACGGCGCCCCGCCGGACCCCGGGCTGCTGCAGGCGATGGTGCACCTGCTGCCGGAAGGCGCGCAGTGGGCGTCGTTCGCCATCGGCCGCGACCAGATGCCGTGGGTCGCGCAGTCGGTGCTGCTGGGCGGGCACGTCCGCGTCGGGCTGGAGGACAACCTCTACCTGGCGCGCGGCGTCAAGGCCACCAACGGCCAGCTCGTCGAACGCGCGGTGGACATCGTGCAGAAGCTCGGCGCGGACATCGCCACCCCGGACCGGGCGCGCGAAATCCTGGGGCTGAAGGAGCGCGTGCATGCCTGAGACCACCGAGACCACTGTGGACACTGTCGCGTGCATCGGAGCCGGAGTCATCGGCGGCGGCTGGGTCGCGCATTTCCTCGCCCAGGGATTCGACGTCCGAGCCTGGGACCCCGCGCCGGACGCCGCGGAGAAGCTCGAACGGCTCGTCAACGCGGCGTGGCCCGCGCTCACCGAACTGGGCCTCAAGCCCGGCGCGAGCCGAGACCGGCTCACCGTCACCGCGACGCTCGCGGAGGCCGTCGACGGCGTGGGCTTCGTGCAGGAAAGCGCGCCGGAAGACCTTGCGCTGAAACAGAAACTGCTCGCCGACATCGACGCCGTCACCGCGCCGGACGTCGTGATCGCCTCCTCCACTTCCGGCTACGGCATGACCGAAATGCAGGTCGCCGCGAAGACGCCGGAACGGCTGGTGGTCGGGCATCCGTTCAACCCGCCGTACCTGATCCCGCTGGTCGAGGTGGCGGGCGGGAAGCTCAGCGCGCCGTGGGCGGTCGAGCAGGCCGCCGCGTTCTACCGGCGCGTCGGCAAGTCCGTGATCACGATGGACCGCGAGGTGCCCGGCTTCATCGCGAACCGGCTCCAGGAAGCGCTGTGGCGCGAGGCCCTGCACATGGTCGCGAACGGCGAGGCGACGGTCGAGCAGATCGACCTCGCGATCACCGACGGACCAGGCCTGCGCTGGCCGATCCAGGGCCCGATGCTGACGTTCCACCTGGCGGGCGGCGAGGGCGGTATGGCGCACATGCTGGACCACTTCGGACCGTCGCTGAAGTCGCCGTGGACCCGGCTCGAAGCGCCCGAACTCACCAAGGACCTGCGCGACGCCGTGGTCGCCGGTTGCGACGACGAAGCGGACGGGCGGACCATCGCCGACCTGATCGCCGAACGCGACCGGGCGGTCATCGCGATCCAGCGCGCGGTCGGGCAGGCCCGTCGTGGCTGAGTACCGCGACCGGGTCCGTCCAGAGTGGATCGACTACAACGGCCACCTGTCCGAGCCCTACTACGTGCTCGTCTTCGGCGACGCGACCACCGCGCTGATGGACATCGTCGGCCTCGGCCCCGGCTACCGCGAGAGAACCGGGGCGTCGCTGTACACCGTGGAGGCGCACGTCCGGTACCTGCGCGAAGTCGGCGCGGACGCCGAACTCGAGGTGAGCACCTCCGTGCTGTCAGTCGGCGCGAAAAAGGTGCGGCTGTGCCACGAGATGCGGGTCGGCGGCGAACTCGTCGCGACCGAAGAGCTGTTGTGCCTGCACGTTTCCGGGGGCCGCGCGACGCCGTTCCCCGCCGAAATCGCCACCGCGCTCGACACGCATCTCGCCCCGGTCCCGGACTACGCGGGACGCGCCATCGCCTGATCCCCTCCCCCGCCGTGTCGTGCGCGGCGACGCCGATGAGAACCGGCGTCGCCGTGCACGGCACCCGCTCGAAAGTCACCCATGGAAGCCCGATGTAAACCGACCAACGTTTCCCGCCGCCGATTCCTCACGACCGCGCTCGCCGGCGCCGCGCTCGCCGGCACCGCACCCCTGCTGGCCGCCTGCGGCTCCACCGTCGCCGCGGCCGTGCCTTCCGGACCGCCGAAACGAGGCGGCACCCTCCGCGTCGGAGTCACCGGCGGAGGCGCGTCGGACACCCTCGACCCGCACATCCCCGCCACGAACCCGGACATCGCCCGGGTGCTCAACCTCTACGAACCGCTCCTGCTGCGCGATCACGACTACCGGCTCCAGATGCTGGTCGCCGAATCGCTGAAGCCCTCGCCGGACGCGCGCACCTGGACCGCCGTGCTGCGGTCGGGCATCCGCTTCCACGACGGCCGCCCGGTGACCCCGGCCGACGTCGTCGCGACCTTCCGCCGGATCACCGACCCGAAGGACCCGAAGAGCGGCGCGGCCGGGCTGACCATGCTCGGCGAGGTCGCCGCCGTCGGCGACCGGACCGTCGAATTCCGCCTCACGTCCCCGAATTCCGGCTTCGACGACCTGCTCGGGCAGTACAGCCTCGGCATCGTCCCGGCCGATTTCGACGTCAAACGCCCGATCGGCACCGGCCCGTTCAAGGCCGACACGTTCACCGCCGGGCTGCAGAGCACCTTCGTGCGCAACGAGCACTACTGGCGGCCGGGCCAGCCGTACCTGGACCGGTTGTCGCTCATCAACTTCGCCGACGACGACGCCCGGATCAACGCGCTCCTCTCGTCCCAGGTGGACGCGATCGACCAGGTCCCGGTCGCGCTCGTGGACGTGCTCCGCAGCGATCCGCGGATCCAGGTGCTGCGCTCGGAAACCGGGACCTGGCTGCCGTTCACCATGCGCGTCGACCGGCCGCCGTTCGACGACGTCCGGGTGCGCCAGGCACTGCGCCTGGTGGTCGACCGCGAGCAGATGATCAACCAGGTGCTCAGCGGGCAGGGCCGGGTCGGCAACGACCTGTACGCGCCCTTCGACCCGGCGTACAACCGGCAGCTGCCGCAGCGGAAGCAGAACATCGCCGAGGCGAAACGGCTGCTCGCCGAGGCGGGCAAGCCGAATCTCGACATCGAACTGGTCACCGCGCCGATCCAGGCCGGCGCGGTCGAGGCCGCGCAGGTGTTCCAGCAGCAGGCCAAGGCGGCCGGCGTGAACGTGCGGATCCGGAAGATCGACACCACCACGTTCTACGGCGAGAACTACCTGTCCTGGGATTTCGCGCAGGACTTCTGGTACACGCGCAACTACCTGCCGCAGGTCGCGTCCGGCGCACTGCCGAAAGCGCCGTACAACGAAACCCATTGGAACGACCCGGAATTCACCGATCTCGTCACGCGGGCGAGCGCCACGGTGGACCCGAAGGCGCGCACGGAGCTGCTGCACCGGGCGCAGCGGATCGAGTACGAACGCGGCGGGCTGATCGTGTGGGGGTTCGTCGACCAGGTCGACGCCTACCAGTCCTATGTGGCCGGATTCGTGCCGGACCGGACCGGGATCTCGCTGTCGGGCTACCAGTTCCGCCAGGTCTGGCTCGGCACGGCGGAAGGAGGCGCGGCATGACCCGGCTGATCCTCAAACGGCTGCTCGTGAGCCTCGTGGTGCTGTGGCTGGTCACCCTGCTCGTGTTCGTCGCGACGCTGCTGCTGCCGGGCGACCCGGCGCGGGCCATCCTCGGCCAGCAGGCGACCCCGGAGCGGATCGCCGCGCTGCAGCACCAGCTGCACCTCGACGAACCGGTCTGGCAGCGCTATCTCTCGTGGCTGGGCGGCCTGTTCACCGGCGACCTCGGCACGTCGACCTCGACCCAGGGCCCGGTCACGACGCTGCTGGCGGACCGGGTGTCGGCCTCGCTCGTGCTGCTCGTGCTCGCCGCGGTGATCGCCACCCCGCTCGGGCTCGCGTTCGGCACCTGGACCGCGATGCGCCGCGGCCGCGCCAGCGACCAGGTCGTGTCCGGCATCAGCCTGGTGATCGCCGCGCTGCCGGAGTTCGTGATCGGCGTGGCGCTCATCGTCCTGTTCGCGACGACGGTGTTCCGCGTCCTGCCTTCCGTCACCCTCACGCCACCAGGCGAAGCGGTATGGGCGCAACCGAGTCAGCTCGTGTTGCCGGTGCTCACGCTCGTGCTCGTCGTGACGCCGTACATCACGCGGATGATGCGCGCGACGATGAGCGAAGTGCTCGATTCCGGTTACGTGGAAATGGCGCGGCTCAAGGGAATGCGCGAGCGGACGGTGTTGCTGCGGCACGCCCTGCCGCACGCGGTCGGGCCGGTCGCGCAGGTCGTCGCGATCCAGCTCGCGTGGCTGGCCGGCGGCGTCGTGGTGGTCGAATTCCTCTTCCGCTACCCCGGCATCGGCCAGGCGCTGATCGACGCGGTCGGCAAGCGCGACGTCGCCGTCGTCCAGGCGGTGACGCTGCTGATCGCGGCCGTCTACATCGTGGTGAACCTGCTGGCCGACGTGATCGGCATCCTCGCCGATCCCAAGCTCCGGACGGAGGCAGTGCGATGACCGCGGTCGAAGAAGAACAGGTGGTGCCCGCCGTTCCGGAGACGCCGCCGCGCGCGGCCGGGCTGATCCGCACCGCTTGGGCGTTCCCGCAAGCCAAGGTCGGCACCGTACTGGCCGGAGTCGTCATTCTCGTGGCGCTGCTCGGCCCGTGGCTCGGGCCGGTCATCACCGGGCACAGCACCACGGACTTCGCCGGAAAACCGTTCAAACCAGACGGGCTGATGGGCACCGACGGTCTCGGCCGCGACGTCCTCACCCGCTTCCTGGCGGGCGGCACCACCCTGCTGCTGTACGCGGTGCTCGCCACGGCGCTCGGCATCGTCCTCGGCGCGCTGCTCGGCATGATCGCCGGGTACGGCGGCGGCTGGCTGGACAGCCTGCTAATGCGCGGCAACGACGTGCTGCTGTCGTTCCCGCAGCTGGTCATCGCGCTGCTGGCGATCGCGGTGATCGGCCCGAAGGGCTGGCTGCTGGTGCTGGTCATCGGGTTGACGCACGCGCCGCGGACCGCGCGGGTCGCCCGGCAGGCCACGGTTTCGGTGCGCAACCACGACTACATCCGCGCGGCCGAGATGTACGCCGTGCCGCGCAGCCGGATCCTGCTGCGCGAAATCCTGCCGAACATCACCGGCCCGCTCATGGTGGAGCTGGGGCTGCGGCTGACGTATTCGATCGGGTACATCGCCTCGCTGTCGTTCCTCGGGCTCGGCATCCAGCCGCCCGCCGCGGACTGGGGCCTGATGATCAACGAGAACCGGATCGCGCTCGTCGTGCAGCCGTGGGGCGTGCTGCTCCCGGTCGCCGCGATCGCGGTGCTGGCCGTCGGCACGAACCTCGTCGCCGACTCGCTCGCCTCGGCCGCGGCCGGGCGGACCCGGGAGGCACGAGCATGACGACCGCTCTGGAAGTGACCGGACTGGCCGTGCGCACGACGGCGGGCCGCCCGGTGCTGCATTCGGTGTCCTACGAGATCGCGCCCGGCGAGGTCCTCGCGCTCGTCGGGGAATCCGGCTCCGGCAAGACGACCGCCGGATTGGCCGCGCTCGGCCATTTCCGCCGCGGGCTGATGGCCGGCGGCGGCCAGGTGCTGCTGCACCCGCGCGACGGCGAACCGGTCGACGTCCTGACGCTCGACGACGCCGCGCGCCGCCAGTTGCGGGGCAGCGCGGTCGCGTACATCCCGCAGGACCCGGCGCTGTCGCTCAACCCGGCGCTGCGCGTCGGCCGGCAGATCGCTGAGGTGCTGGAAACGCACGGCTACGCCGGGTCCGTCGACGAGCGCGTGGCCGAGGTGCTCGCCGAGGTCGGGTTGCCGTCCGACGAGGCCTACCAGCGGCGATACCCGCATCAGCTGTCCGGCGGCCAGCAGCAGCGGGTCGGCATCGCGATGGCGTTCGCGTGCCGCCCGAGCGTCGTGGTGCTGGACGAGCCCACCACCGGCCTGGATGTGAAGACGCAGGCGCTGGTGCTGGAAACGGTCCGGCAGCTGACGTCCGAGCACGGCGTCGCGGCGCTCTACATCACGCACGACCTCGCCGTCGTGGCGCAGCTCGCGGACCGGGTCGCCGTGATGTACCAAGGAGATCTCGTCGAATGCGGCGTCGCTGACGACGTGTTGCGACGGCCGAAGCACGCGTACACGAAGCGGCTTCTCGCTGCGGTGCCCGACCTTGACGCGGAGCCCGCCACCGCTCCCCCGCCGGACGACGCGGTGCTGGCCGCGCGCGACATCCAGGTGTCCTATGGGCAGCAGAAGGTGTTGCGCGGCATCGATCTCGCCGTGACGCGCGGAGAAAGCGTGATGCTGCTCGGCGAGTCCGGTTCCGGGAAAACCACGTTGTCGCAGTGCATCGCCGGGCTCAATCGCGGCTTCACCGGCACCGTCGCGCTCGAAGGCACTCCGCTGGCTCCGGCGGCCCGGCAGCGCAGCACCGACGAACTGCGGCGCATTCAGTACGTCTTCCAGAGCCCGTTCTCGTCGCTGAACCCGCGCAAGACGATCGCGCAGTCGATCGAGGTTCCGTTGGTGCGCTTGACGTCTCTCTCGCGCACCGAGCGCCGGAAACGCGTCGCCGAGACGCTGGACCGGGTCCGCCTGCGGCAAGACCTCGCGAACCGGTTGCCGGACCAGCTCAGCGGCGGCGAACGGCAACGCGCCGCGATCGCCCGCGCGCTGGTGACCACGCCGGACGTCCTGGTGTGCGACGAGGTCACCTCCGCGCTGGACGTCTCCGTGCAGGCCACCATCGTCGAACTGCTCGGCGAACTGCGCCGGGAACTCGGCATGGCGATGCTGTTCGTGACGCACAACATCGCCCTCGCCCCGGAGGTGGCGGACCGGATCGCGGTCCTGCGCGGGGGCGAGATCGTCGAGGAAGGCACCGTCGAGACGGTGCTGAACTCCCCGTCGCACGAGTACACCAGCGAACTTCTCGCTACGACGCCGAGGCTGTGAGGAGCCGAATGACTGTCAACGGTGCGGTAAAACCCGGGTACGAGGGCGTGCGGGAAGCGTTCGGCGACCTCATCGAGGCCACCACTGGCGGAGCCGCGTTCAGCGTCTTCCGCGACGGCGCCCCGGTGGTGGAACTGTGGGGCGGCTCGGCCGCGGACGGCGTGCCGTGGACCGAGGACACCCGCGCCGTGTTGTTCAGCGGCACCAAGGGCGTGGTCGCGACCGTCCTGGCGATCCTGACCGCGCAGGGGAAACTCGACCCGGACGAACGCGTCGCCCGCTACTGGCCGGAGTTCGCCGCGGCAGGCAAGGAGGACGTGCCGGTCTCGCAGGTCCTCTCGCACACGGTCGGCCTGCCTTACGTCGAGCCCGACCTGCCGATGCTGGACAACGCGGCAAACGCCGAGGCCCTCTCCAGCCAGCGTCCATTGTGGACTCCCGGGACGAAGGTCGCGTACCACGCGCTCACCTACGGCTACCTCGCCACCGAACTGGCCCGGCGCGTCACCGGAGCGGACCTGGGTGTCCTCGTCCGCGACCTCCTCGCCGAGCCGCACGGCCTCGACCTGCGGCTCGGCACCCCGCCGACCGTCCCGGTCGCCACGCTGCGGCGCGCGCCCGGGTACCGGATCAGCACCTTCCTCCAGGACGAGGAACGCCGCCGGATCGTCGAACGGATGTACCGCGGCCTGCTCGATTCGGGCGACTCGATGAACTCGCCGGAGTACCGCGGCGCGACGCTGGCGGCGGGCGGCGCGGTCGGCACCGCGACCGCGATGGCCCGCCTCTACGACCTGCTGCGCTCGGGCGGACTCGTCCCCGCCGACGTACTCGGCCGAGCCACCCGCACCTGGTCCGAGGGCATCGACGCGATCAACGACCGCCCGCTGCGCTTCGGCCTCGGCTTCGAACTGGCCGACCCGATCGGCACCTACGGCCCCGCCGACGCCGACCCCGCCGCTTTCGGCCACTCCGGGGCCGGTGGCGGCCGCCACGGCGCGTGGCCGGCCCGGGGTCTGTCGTTCTCGTTCGTGACGAACGAACTCCAGGCCGAGGACGTCGACCACCGGGCGTCGTCGCTTCTGGCGGCGCTGCACGAGGCCGCCTGACCTACCGTGGGGAGATGCGGATCGTCTCCCTGCTGCCCGCCGCCACCGACCTCGTCGCCACGCTCGGCAAGGCGAGCGACCTCGTCGGCCGCACCCACGAATGCGACTGGCCCGCCGAGGTCGCGTCGGTGCCGGTGGTGACCGCCGCGGACCTCGACTCCGACACTCTGACCAGCCGCGAAATCTCCACCGCCGTCGGAGCGTCCCACCAGGGTTCGTCGCTCTACTCGGTCGACGTCCGCCAGTTGGCCGCCCTCGCGCCCGACCTCGTGCTCACGCAAGACCTGTGCGAGGTCTGCGCGGTGTCCTACACCCGCGTCGCCGCGGCAGTGCGGATGCTCGACGCCGGACCGCGCGTGCTCAGCCTGGAACCGCGCACCCTGGACGAGGTCCTTGGCTGCCTGACCACCCTCGGCGACGCACTGGACGTCCCGGAGGTGGCCGCCGCCCGAGTCGCCGAACTCCGCTCACGACTCGCCACTGTCCGCCGCCGCGTCGCGGGACTTCCCCGGCCGCGCGTGGTCGCTCTGGAATGGCTCGACCCGCTCTGGCCAGCCGGACATTGGGTGCCCGAACAAATCTCCGCCGCGGGCGGCACCCCGCTGCTCGCGGAACCGGGCGAGCACACGAAACCGATGCCGTGGGACGCCGTGGTCGCAGCCCGTCCGGACGTCCTGCTCGTCCTCCCCTGCGGGTTCTCCCCGGACCGGACCGAGTCGGAGCTGGACGTCCTCGCCTCGCTGCCCGGCTGGACCGACCTGCCCGCAGTCCGGAACGACCGGGTCTGGCTCCTCGACGGCCCGTCCTATTTCAACCGCCCCGGCCCGCGGGTGGTGCGCGGAGCGGAGATCCTCGCGACTGTCCTGCACGACATTCCCGCCGATCCCCCGGTCAGCCGTGCGGAGGCCCGGCGGATCTGACTCAGCCGCTCGAAAAAATCCCCCGACCGGGAAGCCGCGGACCCACTTTCGCGTTGTCTCTCAAGCAGAACCGGCACGGAATGGGGTGGGTCGCTTGAGCTCTCCCGAACGGCACGCGGCGGATTACCCGGCACCCCGCCTGGCCGTCGATCTCCCGATCGCAGCCCTCCTCATCGCCTCCCTCGCCCACTGGATCCGCGGCGCCCCCGCCGACGGCGTGATCTTCTTCGCTGCCGCGATCCTGCTGCTCTTCACCGAACGCCACAGCACCCCCGCCGACGCCCTGCTCCCCGCCACCCGCCTGCCCGGCGCCTCGCTGATCGTCGCCGCCGCCCTCGTCGCGCTGGCCTTCGGCCGCCACACCGTGCCGATGTTCCTGGCCGTCACCGCGATCGGCATCGGCGCTCTCGTCGTGGAGTGGCGGGACCCCTCGCTCCCCGCGCAACCGGTCCCGCGCCGCGGCTGGCTGTGGGTCGCGCTGGCGATCTCCTGGTGCCTGTGGGAACTCGTTTCCTTCATCTACGAGCAAGCGGCGGGCGGGCTCTCCCTCACGCATCCCACGATGAGCGACCTCGTCGACCCGATGCTTGACAACCGCGTCGTCCAGGCGCTCGCGATCGGCGTCTGGGTCGCCGCCGGGCTGGCGATGCTGCGCGCCGCCGCCACCGCGAGGAGGGCGGCATGAGCAGCAGGCTGATCACCGAAATCGGCTTCGGCGCGATCGTGGCCGCCGCCCTTCTGCTGTGGCTGGGCAGCCACCTGCTCCCGAAGAAAATCCCGCCGCTGACCCGCGTCCTCGCCGCCCTGATGCGCAAGCGGTCCACCCGGATCGCGCTCGTGCTGGCGTGGTGGTGGGTCGGCTGGCACTTCTTCGTCCAGAGCTGACCCCTCGACGTAATCATCGATTATTTCTGCTATGGTCGATGATATGAACGAACGTCTCGAGGTCTCCCGGCTCATTCCCGCCCCCGCCAGCGCCGTCTTCGCGGTCCTCACGGATCCGCAGGGCCACGTCGACATCGACGCGTCCGGGATGCTCATGGACGCCGAAGGCGAACCGGTGACCCAGGCCGGCGACCGGTTCGTCGTCCACATGGACCGGGAAGCGCTCGGCGACCGGCCGCTGGGCAAGTACGACGTCGAGGTCGTCATCACGAAACTGGTCCTGGACCAGGAGATCGCGTGGACCGTCGAAGGCAGCCTGCGCCCGCACGTCCGGCACATCTACGGCTACCGGCTGGAGCCCGCCGAGGACGGCACCCGCGTCACGTCCTACTACGACTGGTCCGAACTCAGCGAGGAGTGGAAGGAGCGCCTGACCTTCCCGGTCGTCCCCGAATCCGCTCTGAAGGCGACCCTCGGCATCCTGGAGCGCACCGTCCGCCGCCGAGCCGCCTAGCGGTACCGGAACGCGGTCGGCTTGCCCTGCTCCGCCAGATACTGCTCGAAGGTGACCACGCCGTCCGCGTGCTCCGGCGCCAGGTTCGCGCCGTCCGCGTAACCCCGGGCGACCCGGCCCGGCGCCGGCACCGAAACGAGCCGTTTGTCCTTCCCGGACGCGGCGAGCAGGGCACGCGCCAGATCGGCCGTCGTCCGCACCTCCGGTCCGCCGAAGTCCGCGACCCGCCCCCGCGGTTCGCCCTGCGCCAGTTCCAGCAGCCGGGCCGCGACGTCGCGCACGTCGACGGGCTGGAAACGGAACTTCGGCACCGGCACCACCGGCAGCCGCGCGGCGCCGGCGAGGATCGTCCGCACCAGCGAGTGGAACTGCGTCGCCCGCAGGATCGTGTGCGGCATCCCGGAACCCGCGATCAGCTTCTCGGCGGCCAGTTTCGCCTGGTAGTAGCCGAGCGGGATCTTGTCGACGCCGACGATCGAGACGTACACCAGATGCGGCGTCTGCCCGCTCCACCGCGCGGCTTCGACGAGCGTGCGGACCGTCTCGACTTCCCGGCGGTAGTCCGTCGCGCAATGAATCACCGTGCCGACCCCAGCGACCGCGACGTCGATCCCCCGCCCGGTGCGCAGGTCGCCGGCCGTCCACTGGACCCCTTCGCCGGACCGCCGCCGCCGGCTCAACGCCCGCACCGGAACCTCCGCGGCCCGGAGCCGTTCCACGACCACCCGGCCCAGTTGTCCGCTTCCGCCGGTGACGAGGATCTGCTCGGCCACGTGGTTCCTCCCGCTGCCGCACCGCCCGGGCTCAGCCGGCTTACGCCCGCCATCCTGGCATGCCTCACGCCACCCGGGTCAAAACCTCGAACGCCACCGCACCGTCGGCTCATCCGCCGCATCCCGCCGCGGCGCATCCTTCCGCAACAACACCGACAACCGCCCATACGCCGTGATCAGCTCCGACGTCGCCTCATTCCCCCGCCCGGCCCGGGCATGCTCGAACCCCTGCCGCAACGCGGCCAGCGCGCCCGGTTCTGCGGTCGCGAGCAGGCCAGCGGCCTCGGAAACCGTCTCCGCGAGCCCGTCGAGCATGGCGTTCGTTTCCGGCCGTCCGGGCGCGACAGTGAGCACCGGTGACAGCACGCGCAGCTGGTGGTGCAGCCGGTAAAGCACGGCAAGCGGATCGTTCTGCTCAGCACCGTCCATCGTGCTCTCCTCCGCTCCGTCCCCGGGGAGACGAGGCGGAGGCTCCCCCATGACGCCAGGCGCCCGATTGACTTCGCTCAGGAGTCCTCTGCCTCCAACCCGTCCCGGTCGGCCCACTCCAGCAACGGCTCGAGCGAGTACGCCACGTCGTCGATCCCCGCGTGCAGGTCGCCGAGTTCGGCGAACCGCGCGGGCACGGTCGCGATCGTGCAGTCGTGCGGGTCGACGTCGTCGACCTCGTCCCAGCGGATCGGCGTCGACACCAGCGCCTCGGGCACCCCGCGCACCGAATAGGCGCTGGCGATCGTGTGGTCCCGCGCGTTCTGGTTGTAGTCCACGAACAGCTTCTTCGGGTCGCGGTCCTTGCGCCACCAGGTGGTGGTGACCTCGTCCGGAGCCCGCCGCTCGACCTCGCGCGCGAACGCCAGCGCGGCCCGGCGGACGTCGGCGAACCCCCAGCGCGGTTCGATCCGCACGTAGATGTGCATCCCGCTGCCGCCGGACGTCTTCGGCCAGCCGCGGATGTCCAGTTCGGCGAGGATCTCCTCGGCGACGTGCGCGACCCGGCGCACGGTGTCGAATCCGCAGTCCGGCATCGGGTCGAGGTCGATCCGCCATTCGTCGGGCCGCTCGGTGTCCGCGCGGCGCGAATTCCAGGGATGGAACTCCACAGTGGACATCTGCACCGCCCACGCGACGTGCGCCAGCTCGGTCACGCACAGCTCGTCGGCGTGCCGATGGTAGCGCGGGAACTGCACCCGCACCGTCTCCAGCCACGGCGGCGCACCGTTCGGCACCCGCTTCTGGTGCACCTTCTCGCCGGCCACCCCGGACGGGAACCGGTGCAGCATGCACGGCCGTTCCCGCAGCGCGCGCACGATCCCGTCGCCGACCGACAGGTAGTAGCGGACGAGATCGAGCTTCGTCTCGCCGCGCGCCGGGAAGTAGACCCGGTCCGGGTTGGACACCCGGACCGTCCGGTCCCCCACCTCGAGCTCGACGGCCTCGCCCTTAGCCATGCCACCGACCGTATCCGGAAACGGCCCGGCGCGTCAGCGGCCGAACGGCACGAGGGTGAAACGCCTGCCCGCCGCGGCACCGGCCGCTCGCCGCCGGATCGGTCAATTCGGCAACGCAGCCAGCACGGAGCGATCCAGTTTGTACACCGTGACCGTGCCCGACCGGAACGCCACCGAGAGGCCGGGAAGGCCGTCCAGGTTCTGCAGTCCCGGAGCCAGCTCGAACGTCGGCGCGGTGTACCAGCTGTTCGGCGAACCGGGTCCCGCGCCCATGGTCGGCGCTGTGCTGTCCACGTAGACGTAGCCGATGTTCAGCGACAACACGGTTTTCCGGATGTTCGGGTCGGTCGGATAGTCGCGGAACGAGCGCAGCAGCTCATAGGTCACCGGCTCGAGGGCCGAGCCGAGCGTGACCACGTTGACCACCGGCACCCGGTCCTCGACGTACGCGTAGGTCGAGCCGTCGTTGGCGCTGTTCATCAGCCGTTCGCCGGGCTTGATGTGCTCCTCGACGAACTTCGCCGCCCGCTTGTCGTCGTCGTTGACCCGGGTGAACTCCGGCTTCGCGTAGCGGCTGGCGATCACCTCGGCGTTGCGGTGTTCGTAGGGCACCGCAGCGTAGACGACATATCCGGCCATCATGACCGCGAGCAACGCGGCGGAAACCGGACCGGCGAACCGGCGGACGCGACTGAACACCGCCGCGTTCTTCGGCATCCCCGCCAAGCGAATGATTCCGACCGCCACGAATACGACCGCGATAGCCGCCAGCACCGGAATGAACAGGGAAATGTGCGACTGAATGCGCACATACGATTTGTAGAACGGCGATCCGACCATCGAGCCGATGCCCGACCACGGGTGCACCTTGAAATCGACGACGATCGCCAGCCAGGCCAGCCACATCGCGGCGACGCCCCACGCGCGGCGGAGCACCACGACGACCAGCACCCCTACCAGCGCGAGCACACCCGCGCTGAGCTGCGAGAAGATGCCGTGCGGATCGAAATAGCCGCCGTAGGTGAGCTTGAGGTTGGTCGACAGCGCGTCGCCGAACCGGCCGGGCGGGATGTCCGGCGACCAGGTCCCGGTGCGCGTGGCCTGGCTCGCCGAGCCGAGCAGCGTGGTCGCCGAGGCGAGCGCGGCCACCAGCCCCGCCGCCAGCAGCACCGGCCACTGCCCGCGCAGGATTTCCCGGCCCCGCTTCGTGAACGCCTCGACGATCCAGAACACCACGACGCTGAGGCCGACGGTGGCGGCCACGCTCGGGTGGACCGAGAACACCCCGGCCACCCCGAGGCCCAGCACGAACGCCCGCAGCCAGCGCGAGCCCGGTCCCCATCCGCGGAGCCCGCCCACCGAGATCAGCGCCGCGATCACGCCGGGAGCCATGCTCATCGCGGCCGCGTTCGGCGCGATCCCGCCGTCGTGCAGGAGCTGCACGCCCGGCCGGTACAGCCCGGCCGCGACCAGCGCGGCGACCCCGCCGGCGAGGGCGGTCCAGCCCGATCCGGCGCGCAGCCTGCGGAACGCCGCGGCCGCGAGCGCCGCCGAGCCGAGCACGAACACCGGCCCGGTGATCAGGGCGTTCATCACGTTGAAGCCGGTGATCGGCCCGCCGGTCAGCTGGCCGGACAGCGCCGCGGGCAGCGGCAGCCCGGACGGGTAGAACGACACCGGCTGCCCGGTGAGCACGTCGATCGGCAGGAGGTCCCACGGCGCGGCCCGGCCGGTGTCGCTGATGTAGGCCACCAGCACCATGTGGATGATCGTGTCGTGTTCCTGCGGGTACGTGTCCCAGGAGCCGAGGCCGCCGTGCCATTGCTGCAGGGCGAGCGCGATGCCGCCCAGCACCAGCACCGCGGCGCCGAGCTTGGCCGCCAGCAGCCAGCGGCCGGTCAGCGCGGGCAGCAGCGAGGTGTCCGGCTCCTCGACCGGCGCGGGCTCGGTGCGGCCGCGGCGCAGCCACGCGATGCCGAAGACGATCGCGGACAGCAGCAGGGTCACCGCGAGCGCGAGCGGAATCCCGAAGGACAACCCGGGAATGCCGGACGCCAGCCCGGCCAGGCCGTAGACGCCGACGCTGACCGGCGCGGTCAGCGCGGCGAGCCACAATTTGTCCCGGACGCCGGCGGCGAGTTGCACCAGAAGCCCCGGCACGGCGAGAACGGCCAGCCCCGCCAGCGGGTACAAAAGCAGACTCACGGCGAAGACCACCCAATCTCGTGAAGAACTCGTTGGATTCCACTGGGAACTGCATCTGTACTGAAGACTGGGGCCGCCGGTCGCGCATCGAAGACGGAACTTCCGATATGCCTTCGATTTCGACGTGCTGCCTTCCCGCCGCCGCCGAGAATACGACACCGACCCCGGGATCCCGGGACCGGCCCGGCAGAAGTCGATCGACGGCGGGGCGGGCCCGCGGGCGCCCGCGGCCCGGCCCTCCCCGGCTCCGGAATCGCGGTGCTCCGGCCGTCTTCAGGCCGCGGGCCTACCCGCTTCCGCCGCGCGTCGCGTCGAGCACGGCAGTCTGCTTCGCCAGCCCGGATGTCGAGCGGGTGCCGTGTTCGACGGACAGCCCCCGCATCGGTACCGGGTAGTCGTACCGGAACACCGCGACCGGCTCCCGCACTTTGTCGCCGCGAAGGTACGTCGGCACTTCGGTCGCCTTGGCGTCGGCGTACAGCGGCACGTACGGGCCCCCGGCGTCCGCGGCGTAGGAAACGCCGACCAGCGACTGCGCGTCCTGGCCGGGCGCGAACCGGTAGCGGACCGGCTGCACGATGCCGTCCGCCAGCGAGGCCGGGGTGCGGCACGGCAGGACGAACGCGTTGGTCCAGTCCAATGTCACCGGCTCGCCGACGGGGATGACGTTCGTCAGCGGCGTCAGGCGCGGAATCCGGGGCGCGGTGACCGCGACCCAGCCCGCCGCACTCGGATCCTCGTCCCGCGCGACGACCCGGACCCGTTGCGCCCCCGGCGCCTGCCAGCGGGGATCGAAGCGCGCGTCGAGCCACTTTCCGCTGTTGTCCTCTTTGGCCTTCATCGTCGCCAGCACGGTCCCGTCCGCCTTCGCGAACTCCACCGAAACCTGCGCTTTCCCGTGCGCGGCGCGGGAAATCACCACCGGCGGCGAATCCGGCGACCCGACGTCGGCAGGCAGGTCATACCACCCGCTGACGAGCGTGCCGGTCCGCGACGGCGACCCGTGCGAACTCCATGCCAGATGCTCCGGGTCGCTGCCGAACGGGGCCGGCGGCGCGGTGTCCGGCGGGAACCCGGTGTTCGTCGCGAACCCTTCCGCCGAGGCCGGAGAGGACGCTTTGAGCACGCCCGCGCCGATGTCCGGCTCGACGTCCAGCCAATCCTCGACCCCGCAGGAGTTCCCGGCCTTGCCGGCACTGGCGGCGAGGCCCAGCGAAGCCAGATTCGACCGGCCGACGGAGTAAGTGCCCCAGCGCACCTTCACCGCTTGCGCCTGCCCGACCACTTCGACCGCCACCGTCGCGGCCGCCACCGCGACGATCACCCAGCTCGACCTCGGCAGCCAACGCGGTGCCCGGCTCGCTCCGTCCCGGCGTTTCGCGGTCTGCCAAGCACCGGCGACCACACCGGCGAGCGCGACCGCCAGCCCAACCCAGAGGGCCAGATCCGCCAGCCGCACTCCCTTCACAGTGGGGACAGTGTCGCCCCACCGGACGTCGTAGTCGGACTGCATCCACCACCAGTTCGGCGCGGACCAGGCCAGCCAGGTCGTCACCGCGACCAGGCCCAGGGCCGCCGCCCGTGTCCACACCGAGGACAGCGCTCCGCGTGCGACGGTGTGCACCAGCATCGCGATCATCACCGTGCCGAATCCGGCCAGCGCACCGAAATGGTGCGTCCACTTAGTCGGCGTGAACGCGAGCACGACCAGGCACAGGACACTGATGACGACCATGCGGCGGGCAGGCCCGACAGCCAGTCCGGGGGCGCGGCGCCAGATCAGCAGCACCGCCAGCAGCGCCATCGCCAGAAGCATCAGCAGCACCGGCACCCGGCGGTTCAGCGCACCCTCGACCACCGACGGGTCGAGCAGCGTGACGTACCGGTTGATTTCGCTCTGCCACGGCAGATCCGGCCCGATCTTCTGCCGGACAGCGGTCGACTCCAGCACGGCAGTCAGCGGCTGGTCGTAGAACGCGGTCAGGAGCGCGCTGGCACCGGCGCCGACGACCACCGCGATCGCACCGAGCACGCGCAGGTCGCCGCGCCTGCGCACCAAGCGGAAAAGAGGACGCACCCCGGCGATGAACGGCAGGAACGCCGCGATCCCGAGCGGGTTCGTCGTCGCGGTGGCGCCGGCGACCACCAGCCCGATCGCGACCGGCGTCACCGCACTGGTCGCCACGGCGCGCTCGACCAGCGCGAACACCGCCAGCGAGCCGAACACGATCCACGGCTCCGGCCGCAGCCCGACGTCGAAGGCCACGTACCAGGCCAGGAAAAGGGCCGCGGTCGCCCAGCGGGTCCACCGTGTCGGCCGGTTCGCCAGCCGCGGCAGCACCACGCGATCGATGAGGAACCAGGACGCCAGCCCCAGCAGCACCGACGGCAGCCGCATCCACACCATGGCCGGCGTGACGCGGCCGAGCAGCGCGTACAGCTCGTAGTACCAGCCCCACGGCGCTTCCGGCGCGTTGAACCAGCGGAAGTAATTGCCGGTGAACCCGCTCGTCTCGCGAGCGCGCAGCATCGTCGAGATGTATCCGTCGTCCACGGTGAGCGCGCCGACGACGGACCAGACTCCGAGCACGCCGGTCACGACGAGGTCCGCCGGCCGCGGCACCCACGCCCGCCGGGGAAGCAGCCGGACCCGCCGGGCGGCGCTCCGGTCGCGCCGGATCAGCAGCACGATCATGCCGAGCAGCGCGAGCAGCGACACCACGCCGAGCGCGATCTTCGCCGCGCTTGGCGTGCTGACCCACCGGGTGTCGGGTTCGATCTGCGCGGACACCGAGCCGGGGTGCTCGGTGTACAGCCCGGTGACGTTCGGACGGCCCGCCGTCTTGGCGGTGCCGACAGTGGTGCCTTCGCCGTCGGCGTGCACCGTCAACTGGCAATCGGCACCGACGGGTCGGTGAAACAGTTCTGTGCCACCGAGTTCTGCTCGGACCGTGCCGTCGACCGCCCGGATCTCCAGCCCGCCCGCGAGAGGCTCCGCGCCCTGCTTGCCTTTCGGCGGAGTGGTCGCGAACAGCAGCCCGTTCGGCTCGGCGCATCGGACAGTCGCGTCGAGTCTGGCCGGGTGGTACGGGTACAACGGCAGCGCGGTGTCCTGCGCGCCGTCCCAGCGGTATGTCGTTGTCTCAGTGTTCACCGGCGCGACGGTGAACAGCACCGCGGTCAGCGCGCAGACGAGCCCGAGCCCGATGATGAGCCAACGATGGCCGGCTTGCCCGCTCGCGGCGGCGTCGGAATCTGGGGTCGGCACGGCGCGGAGTTTAGTGTTCCGGCGTATCTCCGCCGTGAAGCGGCCCGGCGCCGCCGCGTCGTCGCATGTGAGGCCGGTCTCGGGGCTCCCGGGCCCGGGAGCAACCGGGGCTTCTGTCCACAGTGGAGCAGCCGCCGCGCTCCGTCGTCGCCCGTTCGAGCGACTGCCGCGCGCTTTCCGGCCCGAATACCCTCGAGGACGCCCCGGATTACCCGAAAGTCTCCCGCCGGACCGTCCACCGTGGACATCCGCGCAGCTCCAGCGGGATTTCCGGAAGTCAAACGGGTCCTGCCCGGTTTGCCCGGTTCCTCCACGGTGATCTGGAGCACACCTTAAGTCCAGCCTAGGTGTGCTGCGTCACGCGGTCCGCTACCGCTAGCGTCACGCAACCATGGAATCCACAGTGGTCGCCAAAGAGGGCGACAACTACACGAAAGCACTGGGCAACCGCCAGGTGCAGATGATCGCGATCGGCGGGGCGATCGGGGTCGGGCTCTTCCTCGGCGCGGGCGGGCGGCTCCACGAAGCGGGTCCGTCGCTGGTCCTTTCCTACGCGCTGTGCGGCATCGCGGCCTACTTCGTGATGCGGGCGCTCGGCGAACTCGTCATGCACCGGCCCAGCTCCGGCAGTTTCGTGACCTACGCCCGCGAGTTCATCGGCCCGTGGGCCGGGTTCGTCTCCGGCTGGATGTACTGGCTGAACTGGGCGATGACCGGGATCGCGGAGATCACCGCGGTCGCGATCTACGTGCACAAGTGGCTGCCGGACGTCCCGCAGTGGATCACCGCGCTCGTCGCGCTCGGCGTGCTCATGGCGGTCAACCTGCTGAGCGTGAAGCTGTTCGGGGAACTGGAGTTCTGGTTCTCCGTCGTCAAGGTCCTCGCGATCATCGTGTTCCTGGTGACCGCGCTCGGGCTCGTGTTCACCGGCGCGAACATCGGCGGCACCACCGCCGGCGTGCACAACCTGACCGACCACGGCGGGTTCTTCCCGGCGGGCGTCGGCATCGCGCTGATGACGCTGCAGGCGGTCGTGTTCGCCTACTCCGCGATCGAGGTCGTCGGCATCGCGGCCGGCGAGACCAAGGACGCGCGCAAGGTGCTGCCCAAGGCGATCAACGGCGTCGTGTGGCGGATCGGCGTCTTCTACGTCGGTTCGGTGCTGCTGCTGGCGATGCTGATGCCGTGGCCGTTCTACAACGGCGGCGAAAGCCCGTTCGTCACGGTGTTCTCGCGCCTGGGCATCGGCGGCATCGGCGACGTGATGAACGCGGTCGTCCTCACCGCCGCGCTCTCCTCGTGCAACTCGGGCCTGTACTCCACCGGCCGCATCCTCCGCGCGCTCGCCGATGAGGGCGAAGCACCGAAGTTCGTCGGCAAGATGAACTCGCGGCACGTGCCCTACGGCGGGATTCTCTTCACGTCGGTGGCCTACGTGCTCGGCGTGGTGCTGAACTACATCGTGCCCTCGGAGGCGTTCGACATCGCCACCGCGATCGCATCGCTCGGCGTCGTCGCGACCTGGGCGACGCTGGTGTTCTCGCAGATGCGGATGCGTCAGGCGGCGTTGCGCGGCGAACTGGAACGGCCGAGCTACCGCATGCCCGGCGCGCCCTACACCGGCTGGGCCACGCTCGGATTCCTCGTGCTGGTCGTGGTGCTGATGGGATTCTCCGACGGAGCCGAGAAGATCGCGTTCTACTCGATCCCGGCGATCGTCGTGGTGCTCGCCGTCGGCTGGCGGCTCGTGTCCCGCAAACGGCAGGCGCGCACCGGCGCCTGAGCGGAGCCCGCGTTCCCCCATCCCCGCGAACGCGGCACCGGCCCGGCCGTCCTTCCGATACCCACCGGAGGGACGGCCGGGTTCTTTTCGTTCACCACAACGGGAAGTCGACCCCGCGCTCGGCTTCCGGCCGCGGCCCGAAGATCCGCCGCTCGGACTCCTCGATCCGCCGGTCGTTGATCGACGCCTCGCGCCTGTTCATCAGGCCGTTCTCGGCGAACTCCCACAACTCGTTGCCGTAGCTGCGCCACCATTGCCCGTCCGCGTCCCGGCTCTCGTACTGGAACCGGACCGCGATGCGGTTCTCGCGGAAGCCCCACAGTCCCTTGCGCAGCGCGTAATCCCGCTCGCGCTCCCACTTCGCGGTCAGGAACTCGACGATCGCGGCGCGGCCGACCACGTGCGTGTCGCGGTTGCGCCACACGGAATCCGGCGTGTACGCGAGCGAGACCTTCTCCGGGTCCCGCGTGTTCCACGCGTCCTCGGCGGCCTGGACCTTCTGCAGGGCGGCAGCGAGGTCGAACGGCGGGAACGGGGGCCGCGATTCGGTCATGACAGGGGTCCTTTCACTTGATGAGCTGAGGATTGCGCGGGTACGGCGTGTGCGCGACCTGTCGGGCGACGGGACGGCCGCCAACCACGCGCTGCACCGCGAACCGGACGATCCGGCCGGTGTAGCCGTCGTCGCCCGAGCGGCCCGCTTCGCCCCATGCGGTCTCGGCGGTGCCGGAGACCTGGAGGATGCGGCCGGTGGCGAAGTCGAAGAAGAGCAGCGCGGCTTCCGGGTTCGCGGCGATGTTGCCGAGGCTGTTGAAGAGGTTGTTTCCCGGATAATCGGGCCACCGCACGGCATTTCCCTCGACGCGGACGAATCCGGGCGCGCCGCCGCGATGGGACGCGTCCGCGCCGTGGGCGGGGTTGACGGTGCCGAGGAAGAACGTGTCCGCTTCCTGGATCAGCTGGGTGTCGTCAGCACTCAGCTCGGCACGTTCTTCTGCCGGTGCCGGCTCGACGTCGTGCGTGAGGGCCCGCTGCTGGATGTACTGCGGGCAATTGCCGTACGCCTGCTCGACCTCCACGATCAGGTGGTCTTTCGCGGCGGTCGAGAGAGTGCCGTTGATCCGGACCCGGCGGCGGGTCGCGAACTCTACGCTGGTCATGCCGAGCAGCTGCCCCGCCGGAAGCCCGTGCAGCGGATCGCCTTCCGGCAGCACGCGGTGGATCGCGAGGGTCGTTGCCGATCTGGTTTCCAAGAACCCGGGCGGGCCGGTGACCGGCGACGTCCACAACCGTCCGTCCACTGCGCGTCCGGCCAGGACCAGAAACGTCCGCTCGGCCAGAAAACCCGCCATTCCCGCGGAAAGCCCGGCCGGTTCAGCCATCCGGGACAGCCGCGCGGCCTGGCGTTCGACTCCTGCCTCCCGCTGGACGGCGAGCTCGCCGGAGTGGAACGCCCGCTGGATCGCGTGGCTCATCGCACCCTCCCTTTCTCACGGGTTGCTCCGTGAGGTTCCGTGAGAAGTTCTAGCAGCCGCTTCTCACGGATGCAACCCATTCCATCCGTGATACCGTCTCGGCCATGGGCATGCTGCCGGACGAGGTCGTGCCGGTCCGCCTGATGGCGACCGTCTGGGCCGACACGAGCGGGCTCCACGACGACCTCCGCACCCGCGAAGACCTCGACGCGTGGCTCGACGACGTCGGCCTCGAGCGCGGTTCGCGGCAGTCGTCCGCCGCCGAACTCGCGCTGGCACGCCGGCTGCGCGATGCCGTCCGCCGCCTCGCCGCGCAGGTGACCGCCGACGACCGGCAGGCCCCCACTGTCGACCTGGACACCGCACTCGGCGACCTGAACGACCTCGTGACCCACTTGCCAGTCCCCCAACTGACCTTCACGGCCGGGAAACTGCAGGAAAGCTCCTTGCGCGGCACTTCGCCGGTCGTCACCGGATTAGCCCGCGTGGCACGAGAATCGATCGCGCTGCTCGGCGGACCGGATGCCGCCAAGCTGCGCGCCTGTTACGCGCCGGGTTGCGTGCTCTACTTCATGAAGACGCATCCGCGCCGCGAATGGTGCTCCGTCGCCTGCGGCAACCGAGCGCGCGCCGCACGGCATTACGAAAAGATCCGATCGACGCGCTGACGGCTCAGCCCAGCAGCACCACCGCCGTTTCCGCGGCGCGCGCGAAGACGTTCTCGCCAACCTGCATTCCCGCCATCACGATCGCGCCTTCGTGCAGCAGCATGATCTGCTCGGCCACCTTGCGCGGCTCCGGAACACGCGCCGATTCGGCCACTTCGACGAGGACGCCGAGCAGCCACCGTTTGCTCTCGGTCATCACCGCGTACGCCGGGTGCGCCGGATCGCTGATCTCCGCGTGCGCGTTGATCATGCTGCAGCCTTTGCCGCCGTATTTCTTCGCCCACGCCTCGGACGCGTCGAACACCGCGACCAGCCGGTCCCGCGGCGTCGCCCCGGCCTTCTCCAGCCACTCGCCGAGGAACTCCCGCCAGCGCGCGTCCCGGGCGGACAAGTACTCCACGACCAGCCGCTCCTTCGAGCCGAACCGGTCGTAGAGCGTCTTCTTCGTGACGCCCGCCTTCGCCGCGATGACGTCGACGCCGACCGCGTGGATGCCGCGCTCGTAGAACAGCTCCGACGCGGCGGTCAGCACCGCCTGTGCTTTCGGGGTCCAGTCGATGGCCATGGCCCCAGTGTATACCGATCTGTATAGTCCGGCGGCATGGGTAAACAGATCGGTATAGTCGGAGCGGCGGTCCTGTTCGTGGCGTGCTGGTCGTCCGGGTTCATCGGCGCGAAGCTCGGCGCGGCCGACGCGTCCGTGCCGACCGTGCTGATGTGGCGGTTCCTGCCGCTGGCGCTGCTGCTCGCGCCTTTCCTGCGCCCCGGTTCGATTCGCGAACTGGGCAGGCACGTCCTGATCGGCTTGCTGTCCCAGTCGGGTTATCTGCTCACCGTCTACTGGGCGATCGGCGAAGGAGTCAGCACCGGCACCACCGCACTCATCGACGGCGTGCAGCCGCTCGTCGCCGCCGCGCTCGCCGGTCCGCTTCTCGGCGTCGCGGCGACCGGACGGCAATGGATCGGGCTCGCACTGGGTCTCGTCGGGGTGGTCCTGGTCAGCTGGTCGGACGCCGCTTCGCACGCCCCGGCCTGGGCGTACCTGATCCCGTTCGCCGGGATGCTCGGGCTAGTCGCCTCCACCGTGCTCGAACGCCGGGCGCGCGTTCCCGCTCCCCCGTTGCGCGCGCTGGCCGTCCATTGCGCCACTTCGGCCGTCGTGTTCACCGTCCTCGCGCTGGCGACCGGGAACGCGACGCCGCCCGCGTCCGGACACTTCTGGTTCGCCCTCGCGTGGTTGATCGTGCTGGCGACTTTCGGCGGGTACGGGTTGTACTGGCTGCTCGTCGGCCGGATCGGCATGACCGCGGTCAACAGCCTGATGTTCCTGATCGCGCCGGTCACGTCGGTGTGGGGCACGCTGTTGTTCGGCGAACCGTTCACCGTGCTGACCGGTGTCGGCCTCGGCTTGGCCCTGGTCGCCGCCGTCGTCGCGAACGGCCGGGTCAGCCGCCGTAGCGTTGCCGGACCACCTCCGGAGTCTCCAGGTTCTTCCCCGCGTCGATGTTCTGCGCGAGCCGGAGGTACTGGCCTTCCGCCCACATCAACGGCGCCGCGCTCCCGGTCGGCCGGCCCAGCCCGAAGCACGCGACGTCGGCGCGATCCCACACCTGCTCGGGAATGAAGTACCCGTCGTTGGCCGCGTCCGCCATCGACTTCAGGTACACCGCCGCCGAACGCCCGTTGGCGAGCTCGTACTCGCCGCGCTCGCCGGACAGGACCGGCCAGAGCCGCCCGAACCGCTGCGGCCCGTTCGCCGGCCAGCCGGTGCACGCCGTGGTGCTCTCGCCGTAGTTGTCGTGCGGGTAGCGGTGGAAGTAGATGTCGCCGTTCGGGGTCGTGACCTGCATGGGCGCGTTGCCGTCGCGGGCCGCCGCCGTCGGGGCCAGCGACTCGGCGACCTCGGGATCGGCCGGTCCGCGAAGCCCGAGCCGGACGAGGTCGAGGAACCCGAAGTCGACCACGTCGTGCTCGTAGAAGCAGCCTTCGTCGAAACAGATCTGCCCGGTGTCATTCGGGTCGGTTCCCTTGTCGATCCGCTCGTAATACGTGTGGCCGCCCCAGTACCCGGCGGTCGTGCGAGTCCAGCCGTCGAGCTGCGCGCGCCACGAGTCCGCAGTGGACTCCCACTGCTGCGCCGCCGCGGTGTCGCCGTTCGCCCGCGCGATCGCCCCGGCCGTCACGAGCCCGGCCACCTCAGCCGCGATCGACGACGGCGACCGGCCGTGCTGCTCCTCCCACCGTTCGGTCGTCGCGGGCCCGCTCGTGCGGATGTGCTCCGCCGTGACCTTGACCCGTGCGTACGTGGCCGCGTCGGTGAGCCCGGTCATCCAGGCGAGGACGATCGCGTCGGAATCCTGGTCGAGCTGCTCGCAACAGCCGAGCTGCTGCGGCGTGGCCCCCTGGACCCCGCTCACCGGGCTGTACCGCGGAAACGCGCCGGCCGGGTACGTCGTCCCGTCGCCCTGGGTGGGCGCGGAAATCCACTGCGAGGACCACAGGAACTGCGCCATCCGCTTCGCCTGCGCCGCGTCGCCCGCCGCGAGCAGCCCGGTCGCCTGCTGGTACAGGTCCCGGCCCCACACGCGGTGGTACCCGTCGTTGAGCACGTCGCCGTTCACGACGTCGCCCCACGGCGTGGCCAGCCCCGCGACGCTCGCGCCGCGATGCGCCTTGTCCTCCGCCGCGTGCAACGCCATCAGCGCGACGGAATACGCCCTGCGCTGCCGCTCGTCGCCCGCCACACTGCCCGGTGCCGCCTTCAGGCTGCCGACATACTCCTCCCACCCGCGCCGATACGCCTGTTCCAGATTGCCGAATCCACTCGCCAGCGACCCGTCCGCGGCCGCCGCCGCGCCCTGGGCGTCGCTCCCGTAGCCGAGCGCGACCGAGAACGTCGTGTCCGACCCGACCGGGATCTGTCCACATTGGACTACATTGCCGTGATCAGTGGAATCGAAGCGATTCGCAAGAGTTCGATGTGCCCGCAAGTCTACCAGGCAATCACTCGCGGCGCCGGAATATCCGTTGTCGTGCGCGATGAATCCGGTCGATGCCCGCAACGCCGACGCCACCGTCGTCGTAGCCCCGAACAACTCCTCTGTCCCGCTAGCCGTCAGCCCAGTGCCGTCCCACGCCGCCGTGTCATTCGCCGCACCGCCCGCCATCGAGGGATTCGCGAGCAGGTAAACCTGATACTGACCACCGTCAAGCGACTGAAACCGCGTGCGGGTAAGAAGAGTCGGCCGCCCAGCGTCGGTGACGTACGTCGTGGTGATGCGATAACGCCCGCTCTTCGCGGTGTTCGTGACTGTGTATTCGAGCGCCTTCTCGTCCGGCATCGAAACGACATGCTCCGTCGCGTCGCGCTCAAGGTCCACAAAGGACTTCCCGTCGGTGACGACGTACTGCATGTCCTGCATGTTGGCGACGTCCGCACGCGGATAGAACACCTCCGACGTGACCCCTCCCGCGACGGTGAACCACAACGGGCTGGCCGTCCCCGCCGCCGTCCCGAGGGCCGCTTTGTCCCCAGTTGTCCACGATGACGGCCCACCACAGCAATCCCCCGGCGGCTGCGCACTGTTCTGCACCGCCGCACCGGGCTTCGCCCCGGCTCCCGCAGGCGCGATCCCCTGCCCCACCACCGAAATCCCCACGACCGCGACCACCGCCGCCGCCCGTCCCCACTTCCCACCGACCATGCCGCTCATGCTGCCCCGGTGCCCCGCCCTTGAACAACAGCCGAACGGTGGGAACCCTCCCGCTCTCTCCCCGCCGCCAAGAGTCCCACCCGATGGAGTGACCGGGAAGCCCCGAAAACTGTCGTACCCGGATGGTCTCCTAGTTCCCGAAGCGGCGCCCAGGTCCGGGTCCGCACCGACCTGAGGAGCCGTCACCATGACCGGAGCCACCCTTCGCCCAGCCCGTTTCCGCAGCTTCGCCCCGCAGTGCCGCGTTTCCCCGTCAAGACCAAGACAGACGCGCGCGAGACACGCATTTATTCAGCACTGAACGGTTGTTCCCGGCAGACGATGGACGGGAACCGATCCTCAGACCTGTCGCCATGGACTTGGCGACCCGAAACCAAGGAGTGTGATCATGGCTGGAGAAACCGTCATCACAGTGGTCGGAAACCTGACCTCAGACCCGGAACTGCGTTTCACCCCGTCCGGAGCAGCAGTCGCGAATTTCACGGTCGCGTCGACCCCGCGCACCCTCGACCGACAATCCGGCGAATGGAAGGACGGCGAGGCCCTGTTCCTCAGGTGCAGCATATGGCGGCAAGCAGCGGAAAATGTCGCGGAAAGCCTCGTCCGAGGAGCAAGGGTCGTAGTCACCGGACGTTTGGTTCAGCGATCCTTCGAAACAAAGGAAGGCGAGAAACGCACCGTAGTCGAACTGCAGGTGGACGAGATCGGCCCGTCGCTGCGGTACGCGACCGCCAGAGTCACCAAGGTCAGCCGGAACAACAACGAGACGGGAGGACCAGGCGGGGATGCCTGGGGCGCTGCGCCAGTGTCCGCCGGGGTCGGAGTGACTGAGGAGCCGCCCTTCTGACCTCCCGCGTGCCCGCTGGCCAGCGAGATAGGCGACGCGGCAGCCCGCAATCTCGGCGACTGCTCCCCCGTAACCGGAGCTTGGCCGGAATGCCCAAGAGCCGAGCATTCCGGCCAGCCCGGCCCGCGCATGCCGTCGCCCTCACCGACGTTGCCGTCCGTGCCGCTCGCCCGCGGCGAACCGAAGGATGCTCAGCTGCACACCGACCGTTGACGCCGGAACCCCCACGCACACCTCGGGCGGCAGCCACGCCGCCCGAGGGGCACCCAGAGGGGCGCCGACCGCCGTTCGACAGCTGGGTGCCAGCCATCGGTAGCCGAAGGGTGCCCAGCCGCGATTCGGCAGCCGTGCGCCAGCCACCGGCGGACTAAGAGCCTCGGCCGCTACTCGGCAGCCAGGTGCCAGCTACCGGCAGCCGATGGGTGCCCGGCCACCCTTCGGCAACCGAGCCCCAGTCAGCGGCAGCCGACGGGCACCCAACCGCCGTTCGGCGGCTGGGTGCCTGCCAGCGGTAGCCGAAGGGTGCCCAGCTGTTATTCGGCGGCCCGGCGCGAGCTACTGGCAGCCCAAGGGCCCCAGCCGCTACTCGGCAACCAGATGCCAGCTACCGGCAGCCGATGGGAGCCCGGCCGCAATTCGGCAGCCGAGCCCCAGCCACCGGCCGCAGCATGCTGACCGCTCGCACGCACCGCAACGCAACAGTGGTCTGGTCCTTTCCCCAAAAGGTCCATACCATTTGCCCAGAAGCCGACTATCGGCCCTGACCGGCCGGGAATCCCGCTGGTAGCTTCCCGGCCATGCCCGCACTTCGCCGGACCAAGGCCGGAACCACAGTCCTCGCCGCGATTTCCGTACTGCTGCTGGCCCCGCTCTCCGCACCAGCCGCCCACGCCGCACAGGCCACACCCGGCGCGCCAGCCTCGCGCACGGCGCACACCGCGCACCGCGGCGGCCACGTGCACGACGAATGCAGCACCCCCTCGATCAACCGCCTGCAGAAATGGCTAGCCAGCGGCGAAGGCACGACCGTCCCGCCCACCGGAAGCCTCCTCGTCCCCGAAGGCGACGGCTACGCGGCGAAAATCGTCTTCCAGAACAACGAATGGCACGTCGCCGTGGTCTGGCTGGGCAACCAGTTCGACGCGCAGGCCGACCTCAGCCATTCCACCGGATTCTGGCTGACTTACAGCGCCGACGACGACTTCTACGTCCAGCTGCGTCCCGCCTCCCACTGGAGCGGCGGCGACAAATGGCTCACCCGCATCCCCTCGACCGGCGGCCAGCTGGTCCGCAAGTTCTTCCCGTTCGACCCCGATTCCTGGACCTGGCTTCCCGAACTCGGCCAGCCGCAGTACTCGTTCGCCTCCGCGCTGACCGAAGCCCGCGGCCTGGTCTTCGTCGGCAAAACCCCCAACTCGCTCGACTTCCGCGAACTCCTCATCGACGGCTACCAGCCGCCATGCCTCTGAGCCCTCAGTTCTGCACCGCGGGCCGGACGGTGATGTCGCCGATCTCCACATCGTCCGGCTGCTCCACCGCGAACGCGATCGCCCGCGCCACCGCGGCCGGATCCAGCGCGAATTCCTCGACCCGTCGCCGGATCTGCTCGCGCTCCCCCGGATCGTCGATCGAATCCGCCAGCTCCGTCCGGACGAATCCGGGCAACACCGACGTCGTCCGGAGCACGCCGTCCGTCGATTCCTGCCGCAGCGCCTCCAGAATCGTCCGCACCGCGTTCTTCGTCCCGGCGTAAACCGCCTGCCCGGGCACGATCTTCAACCCGGACGTCGACACCGTCGTCACCAGATGGCCCCGCCCCTGCCGCCGGAACACCGGCATCGCCGCCACGATCCCGTTCAGCACCCCGCGCACGTTGACGTCGATCATCGCCGACCATCCGTCGACGTCCGCGTCCGCGACCGGCCCCAGCTTGGCGATCCCGGCATTCCCGACCAGCACGTCGAGCTGGCCGAACTCCTCGACCGCCCGCTGCACCAGCCGGTCCAGGTCCGCGCGCTGGGTCACGTCGGTCACGCACGCGACCGCGCGACCGCCTTCGCCGCGGATTTCCTTCGCCAGCGCGTCCAGCCGATCCTCGCGACGCGCCCCCAGGACCACCGCCGCGCCCCGTTCGGCGAGCAGCCGGGCGGTCGCCTCGCCGATTCCGCTGCTCGCCCCGGTGATCGCGACGACTTTCCCTGCCACACCTGACATTTCCTACCCCTGACACCGATACGGACACGTGTCCGGATAGCTTACCGGACACGTGTCCGCATAACGCAAGGGCAGTGCCGCATCAACATCGGCCGGAGTGCAGTCAAGGAAGCGTGAGCGGCGGCGAAATCCGGGCCCGCACCAGGTCATGCTCTCGATCCGAGACGACCAACCGGAGAAAGGCCAACCGAGGTGAGCGATCTAGTCCCCGCGCTGCTCCTGATCGGCGTATTCGTCGCGCTGGCGATGACCTTGCGCGCCATCCAGCAACGCCTGACCCGCGATCAGCAGCAGTGCTCGCCCCGCCAGGCCTCGAGCCCCTCGCGGACCGCGACCGCCGCGATCACCAATGCCACGACCGGATCCGCCCAGTACCAGCCGAACAGCGCGTTCACGAGCAGCCCGACCAACAGCACACCAGAGAGGTAAGTGCAGAGAAGCGTCTGCTTCGAGTCGGCGACCGCACTCGCCGAACCGAGTTCCCGCCCGGCCCGGCGTTGCGCGCCGGAAAGCACCGGCATCACGACCAAGGACACCGCCGCGAGCACGATCCCGACCGTCGAATGCGAAGCCTCCTCGCCGAACAGCGACCGCACCGAATCGACCGCGACATAGGCCGCCAGCAGGAAGAACGACGCCGCGATCACCCGCAGCGCAGCCCGCTCCCGACGTTCCGGATCCGCGCTGGCGAACTGCCACGCCACTGCCACCGCGGACAGCACCTCGGCCACCGAATCGAGCCCGAACGCGATGAGCGCCGACGACGACGCGATCGTCCCGGCCGACACCGCGACGATCGCCTCGACCACGTTGTACGTGATGGTCCCGGCGACCAGCCACCGCACTCGCCGCCGCAAGACCGCCCGCCGCGCGGCATCCACCACCGGAGGGCCAGCCAGCGACACGGTCTCGCCGCCCGCTGATTCCGCGCAACAGTCCCGATCGGGCTCGCTCATCGCGCCGCCTGCGGCTCGTCGGCACACGCGTCCGTCGGCGCGACCGCCAAAACCACCTTCGTCAGCTCCGCCAACGCGTGCGCGAGATGCGGATCCGCGATCGCGTACCGGACCTGCCGGCCCTCGTACGTCGCGAGCACCAGCCCGCACCCACGCAGGCACGCGAGATGGTTCGAGACGTTCGACCTGCTCAGCTCCAGTTCCGCGGCCAGCTGCGCCGGGTACGCCACCCCGTCCAGCAGCGCCACGAGAATCCGGCAGCGGGTCGGATCCGCCAGCGCGCGGCCGAGCCGGGCGAGCGCCAGTTCGCGAGTCTCAGAGGTCAGCACAGCCGCAACAGTACAGCACTCGCTGAATCAAATACACTGACGCGGTGGACAACCTCCTCGGCGACTTCCTCCGCGCCCGGCGAGAGCGGATCTCGCCTGCCGACGTCGGGCTGCCGGACAACGGACGACGCCGCGTGCGAGGCCTGCGCCGCGAGGAACTCGCGCTCCTGGCGGGAATCAGCAGCGACTACTACATCCGGCTGGAACAGGGCCGCGACCAGAACCCGTCAGCGCAGGTGCTCGACGCGCTGGCCCGGGCACTCGGCCTCGACGAAGCCTCCCGCCAGCACCTGCATCAGCTCGCGAGCCCGAATCAACCCGGTCAGCCCGAGCCGCAGGTGCCCGCGAGCATCGCCGAACTGATCTCCACCTGGGCGACTAACCCCGCGTACGTCCAGGACCGGCTCACCAACGTGCTCGCCGCGAACCCCGTCGCCGCAGCGGTTTCGCCGAACTACGCGGTCGGCCGGAACCTGCTCCGCGCGGTCTTCCTCGACCCGGCCGAACGAGAACTCCGCCGCGACTGGGAGCAAATGGCCGCAGACGGCGTCGCGGGCCTGCGCGCCGCGCTCGGTCCCAGCATCGCCGACCCCGCGGCGGCCGAACTCATCGGGGACCTCGCCGCCAGCAGCGACGAGTTCCGGGACCTCTGGGCCCGGCACGACGTGAAACCCCGCACCGGCCACCTCGTCCGTTTCCGCCACCCAGCGGTCGGGAATCTGGATCTGCACAGCGACAAACTCGACATCCCCGGACCGGTCAGCCTGCAACTGGTGGTCTTCCACGCGACGCCGGGAACCCGCAACGCCGAGGCCCTCGCTTCCCTCGCCGAACTGATTCCCGCGCCGTAGCGCCGAAAACCGGGCCGGAGCAAGCCCGCTCCGGCCCGGTTCCCGGTCAGTCGGCCGCTTCGAACTCGCGCACCGCGTCCAGTGCGGCGCCCATCGCGGCGTTGCCCTCGCGTTCGATCATGATCTCGACCAGCACCGGCCGCCGGGTGCGCTCGGCTTCCTTCCGCGCCCATTCGAGCGACGACCGGATCTCGCCCGGGTCCTCGACGCGGGTGCCCGAGCAGCCGTAGGCCTCCATGATCTTCACGTTGTCCGTGCCGTGGTCGTCGTAGTGGATGTCGACCTGGTAGTTCATCTCGTACGGCAGCTCGGACTGGCGGATCAGGCCCAGGTACTCGTTGTTGAGCATGACGAGCACGAACCCGACGTCGTACTGCGCGGCGACCGCCAGCTCCTCCACCAGGAACTGGAACGAGTAGTCGCCGACCACGCCGACGACCTCCGCGTCCGGCCGGGCCTTCTTGACGCCGATCGCCGCCGGGATCTCCCATCCGAGCGGGCCGGCCTGGCCGCACACCTGGTAGTGCCGCGGCAGGTGCGCGCGCTGGAACTGCCCGGACCAGATCTGGTACAGCCCGATCGCCGTCACGAAGTACGTCTCGGGGCCGTAGAACTCGTTGAGCTCCTTGAACACCCGCGGCGCCTTGATCGGCGTGCAGTCGAAGTCCTCCTTGCGCGGCAGCTCCGCCTTGAGGTCGCCGAGCCGCTTGACCCACGCGCGGTCCCGCGCCGGGGCGGTGCGCGCGTCGAGCGCCGCCAGCAGCGCTTCCAGGAACTCCCGCGTGTGCGAGACGACGCCTAGGTCCGGTCCGAACACCTTGCCCAGCTGCGTGGGCTCGATGTCGACGTGGATGAACTTCCGGTCGCCGCGGTACACGGACAGCTCGCCGGTGTGCCGGTCGCCGAACCGCGCGCCCAGCGCCAGGACCAGGTCGGACTCCAGGAACGCGGCATTGGCCCAGCGCTGCGACGTCTGGATGCCCGCCATGCCGGCGAACAGCTCGTGGTCCTCCGGGAAACTGCCCTTGCCCATCAGCGTGACGCCGACCGGGACGCCGAGCCGCTCCGCCAGCTGCCGCAACGGTTCGCTCGCCTCGCCGAGCACGACACCGCCGCCGGCCAGGATCAACGGGCGTTCGGCGGCGAGCAGCATGTCCAGGGCTCGCTCGACCCGCGCCGGAGCCGGTTTGACCGTGCTGACCGGCAATGCCGAGTCGATTGACGAATCCCACTCGATCATCTGCTTCTGCACGTCGATCGGGAGGTCGATGAGGACCGGGCCAGGCCGTCCGGACCGCGCGATCCGGAACGCCTCGCGGAAGATCCACGGCAGCTGCGCGGCTTCCTTCACCTGGACCGCCCACTTCGTGACCGGCCGCGCGATCTCGACGATGTCGACCGCCTGGAACGCTTCCTGGTGCAGCTTCGTCGTCGCGGCCTGCCCGGTGATGCACAGGATCGGGACGGAATCCGCGTGCGCGGTGTAGAGGCCGGTGATCATGTTGGTGCCGGCCGGACCGGACGTGCCGATCGCGACGCCGACGTTGCCGGTGGTGCGCGCCCAGCCGTCGGCCATGTGCGTCGCGCCCTCTTCGTGGCGGACCACCAGATGGTCGATGCCGCGGCCTTGCATCGCGTCGTACAGCGGCAGGATCGCCGCTCCTGGGCAGCCGAAGGCGACGTCGATCCCTTCGTCGACCAGCACGTCGACGACTGCCTGCATAGCGGGGACCCGGGCCATGGTCAAACCTCCTCGGACGAGCGGCCGGACAGTTCTTCGACGACCTTCAGCAGCGCGGAGTGGTCCAGCGAGCCGTAGCCCATCGCCCGCCCGGCCGCGACCAGCTGCGCGACCAGGCCGGTCAGCGGGAGCGCCACGTCGGACTGCCGGCCCGCGGCCAGCGCGATGCCCATGTCCTTGTGGTGCAGGTCGATCCGGAAGCCCGGCTCGAACTGCCGCGCGACCATCGACTTCCGTTTCAGTTCCAGGATCCGGCTGCCGGCGAGACCGCCCGCGAGGACGTCGAGCCCGGTGCCCGCGTCCACTCCGGACGCTTCCAGCAGCACGATCGCCTCGGCGACCAGCCCGTAGATCCCGCCGACCACCAGCTGGTTGGCCGCCTTCACGACCTGGCCCGCGCCGTGCGGGCCGACGTGCACCACGGTCTTGCCGAGCGTGTCGAAAACCGGCTTCGCCGCGGCGAAATCGGCCTCGTCGCCACCGACCATAATGGACAGAGCGGCCTGCTCGGCCCCGGCCTGACCGCCGGACACCGGCGCGTCCAGCACCCGGATTCCCTTGGCCGCTCCGGCTTTCGCGACCTCGATCGACGTCTCCGGCCGGATGGTGCTCATGTCGGCCAGCAGCGTGCCGGGCGCGATCGTGTCGAGCACGCCGCCCGGGGCGAGCACGACCTGCTCGACCTGCGGGTGGTTCGGCAGCATGGTGATCACGACCTCGGCCCCGGACACCGCGTCGGCGACGTCCTTCGCCGCGCGGCCGCCCGCCGCTTCCAGCTTCGCCAGCGCGTCGGCGTTGAGGTCGAACCCGCTCACCTCGTGGCCGGCGGCGGCCAGGTGCGCGGCCATCGGCGTGCCCATCACGCCCAGTCCGATGAACCCGATCCTGCTCATCAGTTTCCCCTTCGCTCGTACGGCAGCCAGGCCAGCGAGTCCACAGTGGAACCGTCCGGTTTGTACTCGATGCCCACCGGTCCGGCGTAGCCCGCCGCCTGCAGCTTTTCCAGATATCCTTCGAGATCCAGCTCCCCCGTGCCCGGCTGGTGCCGGCCCGGCGCGTCGGCGATCTGCACGTGCCCGGTGCGCGGGGTGTAGCGGGCGATCACGGTGTCGAGGTCGTCGCCGTTGACCGCCAGGTGGTAGAGGTCCGCGAGCAGCCGGACGTTGTCCAGGCCGAGCTCGTCGAGCACCGCGACCGCGTCGGCCGCGGTCTTCAGCGGGTACGCCGGGGTGCCGGAGAGCGGTTCGAGCACCAGCTGTGCGCCGATGCCCTCGGCCGCCTTCGCCGCGGTCGCGAGGTGCGTGCGGGCCAGATCGTCCTGTTCGGACGGTGCGGTCCCGTCGATCCGGTTGCCGTACAGCGCGTTGAAGCTGCGGCAGCCGAGCCGTTCGGCGAGCCCGAGCGCGACCGTCAGGCTCGTCGCGAACTCCGCCTCGCGGCCGACCCACGACACGAGCCCGCGCTCGCCCGCGGCCATGTCGCCCGCGTAGAAGTTCAGCCCGGTCAGCTGGACGCCCGCCTGCTCGATCGACCGCGCGAACCGGTCGACGTCGGCTCCCGACGGGTCGGCGCTGTCGAACGGCCACCAGTACTCCACCTTGGTGAAGCCCGCTGCCCGAGCGGCCTGCGCGCGCTCGAGCAGCGGGAGTTCGGTGAACAGGATCGACAGGTTGGCGGTGTAGGGCAGCGAGTGCCGCTCCCCGGCGGGACCGGTCATGAGTACCTCGGCTCCTCACATCTCGATCAGCTAATTTCGCTTCGTGGAAGTTTTCTTCCGTAGTTCGAGAATAGCTGGATGCGGAGGCTCCGGTCAACGGGAAGCGGGCAGGTTTCCTCGAGACGCCGGGCGCGCCACGGCGTCGCTCGATCCGGGCGCAGCACCCTTGCCGACCTCTTCGGCGAGCGGCTCTAGCCGCGACCGTCCACAGTGGTCACGCTCTATTCCACAGTGGACGGTCGTGCGGTTTCCTTTTCAGCCGACCGGAATCGCCGTCCGATTGAGCAATCCGATCGCGGCGTGCACATGCCGCAACGCGGGCGCCTCGACGCCAGTGAGATCCGCGAGCTCCACGACCGCACCGATGATCGCGTCGATCTCCAGCGGTTTGCCCGCTTCCAGGTCCTGCAGCATGGACGTCTTGTGGTGCCCGACGCGCCACGCGCCGTCGATCCGCTTCTCGACCGAGACCTGCGGATCCGCACCCGCCGCCCGCGCGATCGCCAGGGTTTCGGTCATCATCGCCGCGACGAGCGCGCGGGTTTCGTCGTGCTCGCACATCTGCACCATGGTCGCCCGGGTGAGCGCGGACAGCGGGTTGAACGCGACGTTGCCCATCAGCTTGACCCAGATGTCGTCGCGCAGCCTCGGCTCGACCGGGGCTTTGAGCCCGCCCGCGACCATCGCGTCGGCGAGCTTCCGGCAGCGGACAGAACTCTCCCCGGACGGTTCCCCCAGGGAAAACCGCGTCCCCTCGAGATGCCGGATGACGCCCGGTTCCTCAATGACGGTCGAGCTGTAGACGACACACCCGATCGCCCGCTCGACGTCCAGCACCCGGCTGGTAGCCCCGCCCGGATCGACCGCTTCGACGCGCCGGCCGGCCAGCGGATGACCGGCCAGCCCGTGGAAATACCACCACGGAATACCGTTCTGCGCGGCGACGAGCGCAGTGTTCTCCCGCAGCAACGGGGCGAGGAGGGCACCGCAGTCCGGATACGAATGTGCTTTGAGGCCAAGGAAAACATAGTCGACCGGCCCGATCTCGCTCGGATCCGACGTGACATGCGGATGCGCCGTGAAGTCCCCGCGCAGACTCCGGACGCGCACCCCGTCCGCCGCCATCGCCGCGAGATGCGCGCCGCGCGCGATGAGGTGGACTTCGGTGCCACCGCGATGCAGCGCCGCGCCGACGTACGCGCCGATCGCTCCTGCCCCCAGAACCGCCACCCGCATGGTCGCCTCCCGGTCGGTATCCCGCCGATGATAGATTGCATACAGTATCCCGTCTGATGATTACTGGCCAGGTTTTGGTGATCGGAAGCGCCGATGACGAACGATCGGGTCGGTGCGCCGGGCATGTCCCCCGCTCCCGCGGCGGACGGTGAAAGGTCCTTCGGGGGAATCTAATTCGTCTCGCCGAGCGCTCCCCTTGCCAAGCACCACAACGTTCCCCGCGCTGAACTCCGCAAGATCCCTCCCGCCAAGCAACACAACGTTCCCCTCGAGGAACTACGCAAGCCCCCTCGCAGAGCACCTAACCGGCCCCCTCGCGGCACTCCGCGAGGCCGACCGCGCCCATCAGCGGGGCGAACCCTGCGCACCGCTGCGGAGAAGCCCTGTGGGGCTCGTGAGTGGCGATGCCGGTTAGTACCGGCATCGCCACTCACGAGCGCGAACTGCCGGGTGCCGTGGTGTCTTGCGATGCGCCCGCTTGAAGTCCGGCAGACCAGCCGCCGCTCACGGACCGCCAGTCGGTGACGTGGCCAGCCTTCGGAGTCCCTCGCCGAGCGCCCCAACCACCGAGGTCAGACTTCGCGCACCGACTCCGCCACGAACCCCGACAAGACCAGCCGCGCGGTGCATCGGCTGTGCACGGAGGACGTCGGCGCCATCCGCCGGACCACCACCTCGTACCGCCGCTCTCCCGCCTCGACCAGGACACTCCGGGCGTCGCCCCGGGGTTCCTCGGTCACGGCCAGCACCGCGTCGAGACCGCGCAAGCCAGTGCGTCCGCGGACCTCGATCTCGGCGAACTGCGACCACGCGCTCTCCGCCGACGTCCGGCCACGCAGGTTCTCCAGCCGGACGTTGCCGCTGAGTGCTTCCTTCGCCGCCAGTTCGGCGTCGGGCACCGCGAGGCTGCCGTGGAGGAAACCGTCCGGCACGGTCAGGAGGTTTCCGGCCCAGCGGTCCCCGCCGACGTGGCTGACCTCCCACACCCGCCCGGGATGGTTCTGCGCGAGGCTCGTCGCCAGCGGACGGCCGAAAACGGCGCAGCACATGTCCTTGCTGCCGTGCGTGCAGACCAGAAAAAGCGGACCGGACACCGGTTCCCCGTGCCCGCGACGTCCGGCCGCGACTGCTTCGAGATCAAGATGGGCGAGATCAGCCAGATCAGCGAGGTCGAGCCGCTCCGTCCAACGGTCGCCGGGATGTCCGCTCGCGACGTAGACCGCGCGGGGGGCGCCTGGCGTCCGTGCGTGCCGTCCCGGCTTCCGGATCAGCAGGGGGCGCAGGCCAGCGGCGCGGGCGGCGTCGAGGCGTTCGGCGGGGAACACGGTGGACAGCACGTCTTCGAGCGCGTCCGGGCCCCACGAACCCGGCTGCTCGACCAGCAGCCAGGACGTCATGCGCGCGGCGGTCCCGGCAGGCTCGCCGCCGAGCTCCCGGGTGAGCGCGGCGCATCCGGGCGCAGCATTCCGGCCCGGGAAGCAGATCCCCGGGCCCGAGTGCGGCACGTCGGGCTTAGGCATGCCTAAGTATAGCTGACGGCACGCCAGGTCTTTTCGAAGCGACCGTCACTGTCGCGCGACGTCACTCGATCGGGCAATGCGCCGGGAGTCCGAGACCGCGGGCGACCAGCGCTCGCACCGTCATGGCCGCCAGGTCGCGGCGGCAATGTCGCCGGGCCGCGTGACGCCCTCCTTCAAGCCCGTGCAGCCCGGCCTCTCACCACCAGCCACCCGGGCAGCACCCGCACGCCCGACGACGGCGGTGACCGGGACCGAGCGTCGAGGCCTCACGCGATCGCGCCTGGCGAAACTCCGCAGCCCCAGACCGGAAGCCAGCCTCGCACCCCGACGAACCCTGCGACCAGGGGCCGAGCATCGAGGCCTCACAGCATCCAACTCACGCCGCCCCGCACCACCAAGGCACCCCGACAAAGCCCGCAGTCAGGCCCGAGCAACAAGCCCCTGAACCACCAGCTCCTTCAACAGCGCCCGCACAGTCTCCGGTGGCACCCCTGGCGCGGCGTCGACCAGAACCTTGAACGGCTGCGGACCGCACCCGAGCAACGCAGCGAGCACCGGTCGCGCGGCCTCCGCGAAGACCAGCCGCTTCCCCGCACCGACCAGCGCAACCGTCCCGTCGTCGTCCACCAGTGCGGCACGTGGGACGAGCAGCCGGACCTCGAAGTCGTCGTCCGGCGGCAGCAGGTCCGCCGTCGCCGCCCACGGCAGGCCGATGCGGGTCTGGGCCGGGGCCTGGGCGTCCCGGTCGGCGAGGAAACGATCGACGACATCGCCCGCGGTCACCTCAGCGAGCCGCCGGCGGAGCGCTTCGGCCCGTTCGGCCCGCGCGTCCGGACCGGCGAACCGGGGCAGGTCCGCGCGGAACAGTTCGTCGGAGCGCAGCTGGTCAGCCAGCCACGCCACGAGGTCCACGCCGGTGGCGGCGTTGAACCCGATCGTCAGGTGCAGCGACTCCTCGCCGACGGCCGACACGTCGTGCCAGTGCCCGCGCGGCAGGTAGAGGACGTCGCCGTCCTCGAGCAGGAAGTCGTCGTGCGGTTCGCCTTCGGGGCGTTCCGGAAGTTCGACGTCGCGTTGTAGCGGCGAACGCCGGGTGACCCCGTGCAGGCGCCACCGTTTCCGCCCGGAAAGCTGGACGATGAACGCGTCGTGGTCGTCCCAGTGGACGTCGAAGCCGTGCGTGGTGCCCCAGCCCGCGTACAGGTTGACCTGGATCCGCTCGCGCAGGTCGTGTTCGAGTTTGCTCGCCAGTTCGCCGACTTCGCCGACCAGTTCGTTGACCGAGTCGAGCACGAGCGTCGCGCCGGCGCGCAGGTGTTCGGCGAACGGGGCCGGCAGCACGCGCGGGACCAGGCCGTTGCGCCGCGTCGACACCATTTCGGTGTAGGTGTGCGCGGGGACGACGTCGCCGTCGAGCGCGAGCCGCAGCCGGGGGAACTCCAGGCGGTGCTGGCGCAGCACGCGGTCCAGCTCCGGCCACGGCAGCAGCGACGCGAACCGGCCTTTCTCCCCCGGGAACCGCCGCGGCTCCTTGCCCAGGACCTCTGCGAAGAACTGGCCGGCCTCGAGCGGTGCCACGAGGCCGGCCAGTCCGGGAATCTCCGTCATGGAGCGCGACAACGGCTAGTCGTTGCCGTCGTTGTCGGCCACGGCGCCGTTGGCCTTGCCGCGGTCCACCGCGGCGGTCAGCGGTTCCACGCTCAGCAGCAGACCGCTGGCGGCCGTGTCGGTGTCGGTTGTCATGCGTTCTTGAGCCATCCGGACCTCGCAACGTCGACGACTGGGCGCGCCTCACGCTACGGGAGATCGCCGGGACGGACATCGGTCATTTGAGTAATCTTCGCCGGGCCGATGATCACCCTCAGCCCACCCGGCGGCTCACAGATTCTGCCGGTAATCCTCGTCGAGACCCGCTCGGAGCAGCGGTTCGTTCACCCCGGCCCGCACCAGTTCCGCAGCCGCGCCCGCGGTCTCGTTCAGCTTGAGGTGATCAGTCCAGATGGTCGACGACCGCGGCAGGTCGGCGAGATCGACGTGCCGGGCGGAGTCCCACAACCCGGACTCGCGCAGTGCGTCGTTCCGCGCGAGCCGGACGGTCTCGACCTCCACCTTGAGCACCGCTTTCGGGGTGCGGTTGCGCTCGGTCATCGACTCGCGCAGCCCGTCCTCCGTGCTGACAACCGCCTTCCCGGTGATCTCCAACGTGCGAACGTCGCCGGGAACGACGGCCAAGACAGCCACCTCCGGACGCTCGACGACATTGTGGAACGTGTCGGTACGCCGGTTGCCAGGCCGATCAGCGAGCGCGACCGTCGTCGGCCCGATCATCCGGGCCACGCCGGGCGGATCGCCCTTCGGACTGGCGTCGGCGCACCCGGAGCCGTCCCGCGACGTCACCACCGCGAACGGTGCGGCAGCAAGGAAAGCAGCCGCCGCGGGACCGAGCGCAGTCCCTTCTTCGACGGCGTCCTCCGGCGCTGACCCCGGTCCCCACAGGTTCGAGCGGAGGACTGCTTTGCCGCAGTGCAGGAATGCTTCCTCGACGAGAAGGCCGTCTTCGGCGAGGGTTCCATTGATCCGCAAGGTCTCGCGCCACCCCGGGACGAGCACCAGCAGCGCGGCACCGGTGCCCGGCGCGGCCGACGACGGGACCGGCAGCCGCAGCCATGACCTAGACTCCGCGACGGCGAATCCTGGTGTCCCGCCGACCAGTTCGGCCCGCTGTCGTCCCCCGGCGTCGACATAACCGAGCACGGCGGCCGGGCTGTGCGCGAGCAGGGCGAGGCAATGCGGGTCGAGATGGTCGATCGACTTCATCATGACCGGCAGCGGCCGCTCGCCCACGACGCGTTCCAGGTCCGGCACCGCACGGATGATCCCCATGGAGTTAGGTTAGCCTAAGCATCAGATCCCGGCGGACGAGCTTCGCGCATCAGGATCCGTGCCGATGCCCAGCGTGCACGACGCGCCGACCGCCACGGATCCACCTCCCCGTCGGGAACGGCCGACCGCCCGCGGATCCACTTCCCTGCCGGACACAGACCGGCAACCGCTCCCCACCAGCGTCTGGCTCCCTCGCCCGGCCCGGCTCGCCACCCGCGCGAGGGAAGATCGCCCACGTGATCCAGAATCCTGGGATTTTGCATACTAAAACCTGTATCCTGAAAACTGAGTTCCTCGAATCCCGCCGCTGATCCCACCCGAGGTGCACCGTGACCGAGTCCGTTTCTCCCCTGCCCGAACGCGGGCCCACCGGCCGCCGGACGGCCAAGGGGTCGCTCTCCGGAAAGAGCGCCAACCGGGTGGAGCGGCCCGCGCCGCTGCGGCAGGTCGTGTACGACGCGCTCGCCGAGCTGATCATCAACCGCACCCTCGAACCCGGGCAGCACCTCGTCGAGGCCGACCTCGCCGAGTACCTGGGCGTCAGCCGCCAGCCGGTGCGCGAGGCGTTGCAGCGCCTGCAAAGCGAGGGCTGGGTCGACCTGCGTCCCGCGCAGGGCGCGTTCGTGCACCTGCCCACCGACGAAGAAGCCGACCAGCTCCTCGGCGTCCGGGCGGTGCTGGAGACCCACTCCGCGCGTCTCGCCGCGGCGTGTGCGACGGACGACGACATCAAGCGGCTCTGGGAGCTGCAGGACGTCGGCATGAAGGCCCTCGCCGCGGACGACAGCGAGCGGCTCGTCGCGGCGAACGCCGACCTGCACGCGTACATCACCGAGCTGACCGGCAACGCCGTCCTGACCGAGCTCATCGGCCTGGTCGACCGCCGCGTGCGCTGGTACTACACGCCGATCGCCCGGCCTCGCGGGCGCGACGCGTGGCAGGAGCACGCCGCGCTGATCGAGGCGATCGCGGCGCACAACGTCGAAAAAGCCGAGAAAATCATGGCTCAGCACACCGAACGCACGCGCCAGGCATTCCACGAACGGCCCGACGCGGCGGAGTGATCACCGCGCGCGCCGGGTCGGCCAGCTGAACGGTCCCGCTAGGAAAAACAAAGCAACCCGGGAGCGACGGGGCGGGTGCCAGCCGTCCCGTCGCTCCCGGGCCCGCAAGGGAAATTCAGTTGCCTGCCGCCGGAGCGGTGCGCGCGATCCGCTCGCCCGCCTTTTCCGGCGAGCCGCGGCCGGAACGTCCCGGCTGCCGCAGGAACAACGTCATCACCGCGGACAGCAGGGCGATGCACCCGGCCAGCACATACGCGCCGGTGTAGCCCCACGCGGCGATCACTCCGGCCGCCAAACCGCCGCCGCCGACACCGCCGACCAGTTTCGCGCTGTAGACGATGCCGTAGTTCGTCGCGTTGTGGTTCTCGCCGAAGTAATCCGGCACCAACGCGGCGAACAGCGGGTAAAACGCGCCGCTGCCGAATCCGGTCAGCACCGCGAATACCATGAACCAGAACAAACTGTGCGTCTTGCCCGACCACAGCACGCCGAATTGCGCCAATGCCGCGATCACCAGCACCCAGAACAACGTCGCCTTCCGGCCGATCCGGTCGGAAGCCCAGCCGACGATCCCCCGGCCGACGCCGTTCACGATGGCCAGGATTCCCGCCGACGAAGCCGCCACGAAGGCGCCGAACTGGCTTTCCTTGGCGAAATCGACCTGGAAATTGATCCCGAACAGCGAAACCCCGCCGATCACCACGAGGGTGACCCACATCAGCGGCAGCATTCCGGTGCGGATCGCCTCCATCGGCGTGAACTGCCGTACCGCGGGCGGGTTCTTTTCCAGGCTCCGGGCCTTCCCCGCCGCGCTGCCTTTCAGCCAGGCGATCGGGTCGACCTCGGCGGGCCACCAGTTCTTCGGCGGGTCCTTGAAGACGAACCCGCACAGCCCGACCACCACGAGCATGTACAGGCCGATCGCGTCGAGCGTGATCGTCACGTTCTCATGGCTGAGGAAAGCGCTGAACAGGTAAATGAACGGCACCGAACCGTACGCGAACCCGCCGTTCACGAATCCGGTGCGGGCGCCGCGTTTCTCCGGATACCATTTCCCGACCATGTTGATGCAGGTCGCGTACACGAGTCCGGCGCCGATCCCGCCCAGCACCGAATACCCGATGAACGCCACCACCAGATTTCCGCTGTGCGCGATCGAGAAGTAGCCGATCCCGGAACACACCGCCCCGGCCAGCATCGCCGTTTTCGCCGAAACGATGTTCTTCTCCCGGAGCCGGCCGGCCGGGAAAGCGACCCCGGCCTGGAACACGGCCCAGATGCTGGCCAGCCAGAACGCGTCCGACAACGACCAGCCGTATTTTTCCTCCAGCGTCCCCTCGACGGCTCCCCAGCCGTATTCGAAAACGCTCACCGCCATCATGGCCACCCACGGCAGCCAGACCATCCAGCTGCGGGACCGGCCCATCAGGTCCCGGGGGCTCTCCCCGATCCGGTACGTCCGCCCGTTGTCGTCGACGATCTCCTGGTATGTCGGTTGGGCTGCGGTCATGAGAATTCTCTTTCGTCACCGTTGACTTCGGTTCCCGTGCCGGGCTGTCTCCGTTCCCCCGAGCCGGGACGCGACCCCGCGTCCCGGCGTCCCTTCCTCGCCGCACTCCGCTGACCAGCGGTTAGGTGTCGGGCAACGTACGCCTCCCTCCGGACTTGATCAAGGCAGCAGACCCGCCGAACGCGCCCACCGGTACTTCGCGCCGAGCACCGCGACCGGCTTTTCGGTCGTGTAGGGATAGGCCACGACGCCGTGCGCGTACAGGTGCTCGCTGGCCTGCTCGACCTCGACATCTCCGGACAGCGACGCCACCACCGGCTTGTGGACGCCCTTCCGCCGGAACTCCTCCACGACGTCCACGACCAGCTCGGCGAACACCATCGGCGGCGTGACGATCGTGTGCCAGTAACCGAGAACCAACGAGTGAATACGATCGTCGGACAGTCCTAACGCGATGGTGTTCCGATAGGTCGACGGCGGCTCGCCGCCGGTGATGTCGACCGGGTTTCCGGCCGCGCCGAACGGCGGGATGTACTCGCGGAACGCGGCGTCCAGGTCGTCCGGGATCCGCATCAGCGTGAGCCCGTTGTCCACACAGGCGTCCGAAAGCAGCACTCCGGAACCACCCGCGCCGGTGATGATCACGACGTTTTCGCCCTTCGGCGTGGGCAGTTTCGGCACGCCTCGCGCGTATTCGAGCAGGTCGTTGAGGCCTGGTGCGCGAATGACACCGCTTTGGCGCAGGATGTCGTCGTACACGCGGTCGTTGCCAGCCAGTGCGCCGGTGTGGGACCCGGCCGCTTTCGCGCCTTCCGACGTCCGTCCCGCCTTCAGCACCACCACTGGTTTCTTCGCGGACACCCGCTTCGCGGTCTCGGCGAACGCGCGCCCGTCCTTGAGGTCTTCCAGGTGCATGGCGACGAGTTCGGTGTTGTCGTCGTGCTCGAAGAAGGTGAGGAGATCGTCTTCGTCGATGTCGGCCTTGTTCCCGACGCCGACGATCGCGGACACGCCCATCCCGGCCGACCGGCTGAAGCCGAGGATCGCCATCCCGATCCCGCCGCTCTGCGAGGACAGCGCGACGCCGCCTTTGACGTCATAGGGGGTGCAAAACGTCGCGGACAGATTCTCCGGCGTGTAGTAATAGCCGTAGATGTTCGGACCCAGAATCCGCACGCCGTGCTTGCGCGCGATGGTCAGAACCTCGTTCTGCAGCTCGATGTTCCCCGTCTCGCCGAAGCCGGACGGGATCAGGATCGCCCCGGCGACGCCCTTCTCGCCCGCCTCTTCCAGCGCCGCCGGCACGAACTTGGCCGGGATCGCGAAGACGGCCACGTCCACGTCGCCGGGCACGTCCGCGATGCTCGGATACGCCTTGCGATCGAGGATTTCCGCGGCCTTCGGATTGATCGGGTAGATCTCGCCCGCATAGCCGCCGTTGACGAGATTCTTCATCACCGAATTGCCGATCTTCCCGTCCTCAGCGGACGCGCCGATCACCGCGACCGCGGCCGGTTTCATGATCCGGTTCATCGCCGCGAGGATCTCGTCCTGGCTGAACCGCACCGGTTCCGCGGCCGCCGCCGGGTCGACGAGGATCCGCACGTCCACCGCGGTCGCCCCGTCGCCGGTGGCGAGCACCGGGTTGAGGTCGACCTCGGCCAACTGCGGAAATTCGCTGACCAGCTGCGACAGCCGATGCACGACGTCGGCCAGCGCCGCCTTGTCGACCGCCTCGCTGCCGCGCACTCCATTGAGGATCTCCGCGGCCGCGATACCGTCCACCATGGACATAGCTTCGTCGGTGCTGGTGGGCGCCAGCCTGAAGGTGACGTCCTTCAGCACCTCGACCAGGACTCCGCCGAGTCCAAACGCGACGATCTTGCCGAAACTCGGATCGGTGACCGCGCCGATGATCACCTCCTGCCCGCTGGTCAGCATCTGCTGCACCTGCACGCCGGTGATCCGGGCCGAGGCGTCGTAAGCCTTGGCGTTAGCCAGAATCTTGGCGTAGCCGTCAGCGACTTCCTGTTCGCTGCCGAGGCCGACGAGCACGCCGCCAGCTTCGGTCTTGTGCAGGATGTCCGGCGACACGATCTTCAGCACCACCGGAAGGCCGATTTCCCCGGCCTGTGCCACCGCTTCCTCCGCGGAAGTGGCGAGCCGTTCCTGCGGTGTCGGAATGCCGTATGCCTCGCAAACCGCGCGACCCTCCGGTGCGGTCAACGCGGAGCGGCCTTCCTCGGCTACTCGCTTGAGAATTTCTTCGACCGCCGCGCGGCCCGTTTCCGTCGTCATCGTCAGATCACGCCCGCCGTGCGCAGCTGCTCGACATCCGCCGCGCTGTAGCCGAGTTCGCTGAGCACCTCGTCGTTGTGCTCGCCCAGCAAGGGAGAACGCTCGACCTCCACCGGCGAATCGGACAGCTTCAACGGGCAGCCGACGGTCTTGAACGCGCCGCGCTCCGGATGCGGCACCTCGACCACCGACCCCAGTTCGGCCAGCGTCTCGTCCTCGATCAGCTCCTTAGTGGACAGAATCGGTCCACAAGGGATGTTTCGGGCGTTGAGCAGCTCCATGACCTCCCATTTGGTGCGCTGTTCGGTCCATTCCTCGACCATCGCGAACACCTTGTCCAGTTTGGACAGCCGGGCCTCCGGGGTCGCCCAGTCCGGGTCCTCGGCGAGTTCCGGGCGCCCGATCAGCTCGGTCAGCGGAGCCCAGCCGACCGGCTGGACGATGACGTAGATGTAGTCGTTGGGCCCGCCCGGCGCGCACCGCACCGCCCAGCCCGGCTGGCCGCCGCCGGACGCGTTGCCCGACCGCGGCACCTCGTCGCCGAACCGTTCGTTGGGGTACTCGCCCAGCGGCCCGTGCGCCAGCCGCTGCTGGTCGCGCAGCTTGACCCGGCACAGGTTGAGCACGGCGTCCTGCATCGCGACCTGCACCCGCTGCCCGCGCCCCGTGCTCGTACGCTGGTACAACGCCGCCAGAATCGCCGCGACGAGGTGGATGCCGGTGCCCGAATCGCCGATCTGCGCGCCGGTTGCGGTGGGCGGTCCCTGTTCGAAGCCGGTCGTGCTCATCGAGCCGCCCATCGCCTGCGCGATCACCTCGTAGGCCTTGAAATTCGCGTACCGGCCCGGGCCGAAACCCTTGATGGACGCGTAGATCAGGCGCTCGTTGATCTCGCGGAGCCGATCCCAGGAGAACCCGAAACGGTCCACGACGCCGGGTCCGAAGTTCTCCACCAGCACGTCCACTGAGGACACCAGCTTGGTGAAGACTTCCTTGCCCTGCTCGCTTTTCATGTTGAGCGTGATGCTGCGCTTGTTGGCGTTCAGCATCGTGAAGTAGAGACTGTCCACTCCGGGCAGATCGCGCAGCTGGCCGCGCGTGATGTCGCCGCGTCCGGGGGTTTCGAGCTTCACGACGTCCGCGCCGAGCCAGGCGAGGATCTGCGTCGACGACGGTCCGGATTGGACGTGGGTCATGTCGAGGACGCGGACGCCCTCCAGTGCCTTTCCCATCTTCGGCTCCTCCCGACTACTTGTACATCGTCTGGTTCATGGTTCCGGGGGCGTAGGCGTCCGGGTCGACCCAGACGTTGATCAGCGACGGCTTGCCGGATTCCCGGGCGCGGCGCAGTGCCGGGGCGATGTCCGCCGGGTCGCGGACCTCCTCGCCGTAGCCGCCGAGCATCCGGGCGAACTGGTCGTAGGGGACGTCGCCGAGGGTGTTGCCGATGCGTTCGCGGGCCAGGCCGTATTTCTGCGCCTGGCCGTAGCGGATCTGGTTCATCGACGAGTTGTTGCCGACGATCCCGACGAATGGCAAGTCGAACCGCACGAGCGTCTCGAAATCCCACCCGGTAAGGGAAAACGCCCCGTCGCCGAAGAGCGCGACGACCTCTTGGTCCGGCCGCGCGTGTTTCGCGGCCAGCACGAACGGAATCCCGACGCCGAGTGTCCCGAGTGGACCGGGATCCATCCAGTGCCCCGGCGCTTTCGGCTGCACAACTTGGCCGGAGAACGTGACGATGTCGCCGCCGTCGCCGATGTAGATCGAATCCTCGGTCAGGAACTCGTTGATCTCGTGCACCAGCCGGTACGGATGGATCGGATTCGCGTCGGAATGCTGCTGCGGCAACCGCTTCTGCTTGGCCTTTTCTTCGACCGCCCGCAATTCCTCCAGCCACGGCTTGCGCCCCACCGCCCCGTTGTCCACCCGGCCGGACGCAGCGTCCGCGACCGCGGCGAGGATCTGGCCCGCGTCGCCGACAATGCCAAGGTCGATGTCGCGGTTCTTCCCGACGGTCCGGTAGTCGAGGTCGATCTGCACCACTTTCGCGTCCGGGGAAAGCCTTTTGCCGTAACCCATCCGAAAGTCGAACGGTGTGCCGACGATGACGATCACGTCCGCGTTGTCGAACGCATAACGGCGGGAAAGCTGGAAATGGTGCGGATCGCCCGGCGGCAGAGTTCCGCGGCCGGCGCCGTTCATGTAGGCCGGGATGTTCAGCGCGCGGACGAGTTCCGTCGCGGGCTCGGTGGCGCGGGTCGTCCAGACTTGGCTGCCGAGCAGAATCGCCGGTTTCTTGGCGTGTACCAGCAAATCCGCGAGCTTTTCCACATCTGCCGGATCGCCCGCGTTGCGCGTGGAGGCCCGATAGCGGCCGGACTGCGGGATGCGCGCGTTCTCCGTCGGCACGCGCGCGTCGAGGACGTCGCGGGGAATCTCCAAAAAGGACGGTCCGGGCGCACCCGCGAAAGCTTCCCGGAACGCCATCGACACCAGGTCAGCGGCCCGCGCGGTGTGAGGGACGGTTGCGGCGAACTTGGTGATCGGGGTCATCATGTCCACGTGCGGGAGGTCCTGCAGCGAGCCCATTTTGTGCTGGCTCAACGCGCCCTGGCCGCCGATCAGCAGCATTGGACTCTCCGCGCGCAACGCGTTCGCGACACCCGTGACCGCGTCCGTCGTCCCCGGCCCCGCCGTGACCACCGCACACCCCGGGCGGCCGGTGATCCGCGCGTACCCGTCGGCCGCGTGCGCCGCGACCTGCTCGTGGCGGACGTCGATGACGCTGATGCCCTCGTCGACGCAGCCGTCGTAGATGTCGATGATGTGGCCGCCGCAGAGGGTGAAGATGGTGTCCACGCCTTCGGCTTTCAGGGCTTTCGCGACCAGGTGGCCGCCGGAGATCGTGTCCGGCGCTGCCCCGGTGGTGGCCGGGTGCTGACCTGCAGTCTCGCTGGCTTTGCCCGGGTTGCTCCGGCTGGTTTGCCCGTTCTCGCTGGCCTTGTGTCCGGCGCTTTGGCGGGTTTCGTTGCTGGCCTTGCTTCCGGCGCTCGGGCTGGTTTGCTGGTCCTTGTCCCCGGCGCTAGGGCTGGCTTGCCGATTCTCGTCTCCGGCGCTCTGGCTAGTTTGCCGATTCTCGTCTCCGGCCCTCTGGCTGGCTTGCGGGTTCTCGCTGGCTTCGCCGACGGGGTTCGCTTCGGCCTTGTCCCCGGTCTGCCCGCTGGCGTTCTCGCCGGTGTGCTGGCCTGCTTGCCGGCCGGTCGTGGTGGGCGACATGCGCAACTCCTCCTGTCCCGCGCCGGACCTCTCTGACCCGCGCGCTCGTCCCGGTCTGCTCGTGCCTCTCCGCGGCCCGCCGGATCTGTCGCCGCAGGTCAGCGGCTCGTCGCCGGAAGACTGTAGATTGCATACCGTATGAGGTAGGCATTAGACTTACTCTTCGAGCCGCCCGCTGTCCAGGGGCATCCGCAGGTTTGTCCGGCCGACCGACCGGACGATCCGCCACCGGCTTCGACGGGCGGCTCCCCGGCTGATTCGCGGGGTCGGCCTGCTGTGCGGCACGCGCGGCGGGGCGGCTCATCGGCCGGGGTTTGGTGACAAGGCGGGCGTCGTTGCTCGGCCGAGGTGCTCGGTGGCACTGCGGCTAGCCGTCGGGGCGCTCAGCCGAGCGGGCTGCGGCACGGCAGGAAGCCCGTCGGGCCGCTCGGCCGAGGTGCTCCGTGGCACGGCGGCAAGCCCGCCGGGGCGCTCAGCCGAGCGGGCCGCGGCAAGGCTGCAAGCCCGTCGGATCGCTCAGCTGAACTGGCTGCGGCGCGGCGGCCGGTTCGAAGGTCGGTCGCTCGCGCGGCACCCGGCGGCCGAGTCGTTCGCCGCGAGGCCATCCACAGCCCAGCTATCCAGACCAGCCACCCACGGCCCGGCCAGAAACCGCAGCCGAACCAGCAAGCGCTCCGCTTCCGCAGAACCACCAACCCCGAAGAATCCGCTCCCCCGCCCGCAAGGAAGGAATTCCGATGGACCTCTTGGAACACCAAGCGCGCGACCTCTTCGCCGCGCACGGCGTGCCGGTTCCCCGTGGCCGCGTGGCCGCGACGCCGGACGAAGCGCGCGCCGCGGCCGTCGAGATCGGCGGGCCGGTTGTCGTCAAGGCGCAAGTCAAGACCGGCGGGCGGGGCAAGGCGGGCGGGGTCAAGCTCGCGGCCCGGCCCGAGGACGCGGCGGCGGTTGCCGACGAGATCCTCGGGATGGACATCAAAGGGCACCGCGTGCATCGCGTCCTCGTGACCGAGGCCAGCGATATCGCCGAGGAGTACTACGTTTCCTATCTCCTCGACCGCGCCGACCGGAGTTTCCTCGCGATGGCGTCGGCGGCGGGCGGGATGGACATCGAGGAGGTCGCCGCGACCCGGCCGGAGGCGCTGGTCAAGGTGCCGATCGACATCCGGGTCGGGGTCGACCTCGTCAAAGCGCGCCGGATCGCGGCGGCGGCACGGCTTCCGGTCGAAGCGGCGGGGGTGCTGGTCCGGTTGTGGGACGTGTTCACCGCCGAGGACGCGACGCTCGTCGAGGTCAATCCGCTCGCCCGCACGCGCGGCGGGGAGATCGTCGCGCTCGACGGGAAGGTCACGCTGGACGGCAACGCCGCGTTCCGGCATCCCGGGCATCGGGCGTTCGCGGAAGCGGACACCGGGGATCCGCTCGAGCAGCAGGCCGCCGAGCAGGGGCTCAACTACGTGAAGCTCGACGGCGACATCGGCGTGATCGGCAACGGCGCCGGGCTCGTGATGTCCACTCTGGATGTAGTGGCTGCCGCGGCGCGCGACGCGGGCGCGGTCGGGCCGGCGAATTTCCTCGACATCGGCGGCGGGGCGTCCGCGGAGATCATGTCGGCCGGGCTCGGCGTGATCCTCGGGGATCCGGATGTGCGCAGTGTGTTCGTGAACGTCTTCGGCGGCATCACAGCGTGCGACGCGGTCGCGGACGGCATCGTGAAAGCGCTGGCGCTGCTGGGCGATCGCGCGACGAAACCGCTGGTGGTCCGGCTCGACGGGAACAACGTCGCGGAAGGAAGGCGGATCCTCGACGAGGCTGCGCATCCGCTGGTGACAGTCGTCGCGACGATGGACGACGCCGCACGCGAAGCGGCCAAGCTCGCGGCCGGGACGGAGGGCTGAACGATGGCGATTTTCCTCGACAGCACGAGCCGGGTCCTCGTTTCCGGCATCACCGGCGCGGAAGGGACGAAGCACACCCGCCGGATGCTGGCCGCGGGCACGAATGTCGTGGGCGGGGTGAATCCGCGCAAGGCCGGGCAGACGGTTTCCCTTGACGGACACGAACTGCCGGTCTTCGGTGGCGTCGCTGAGGCCATGACGGAGACCGGTGCGGATGTAGTGGTCTTGTTCGTGCCGCCGCCGTTCGTGAAGGACGCGGTCCTCGAAGCGGTCGACGCGGGCATCGGGCTCGCAGTGGTGATCACCGAGGGCGTGCCGGTGCACGACTCCGCCGCGTTCTGGGCGCACGCGCGCGACAGCCGCACCCGGATCATCGGGCCCAACTGTCCCGGGCTCATCTCCCCCGGGCTGTCGAACGCCGGGATCATTCCCGCCGACATCACCGGCCCGGGGCGGATCGGGCTGGTGTCGAAGTCCGGAACGCTCACCTATCAGCTCATGCACGAACTCCGCGACATCGGCTTCTCCAGCTGCATCGGCATCGGCGGCGACCCGGTCATCGGCACCACGCACATCGACGCGGTCGAGGCGTTCGAAAAGGACCCGGACACCGACGTGATCGTGCTGATCGGCGAGATCGGCGGCGACGCGGAGGAGCGCGCGGCGGCGTACGTGCGGGAGAACGTCCGGAAGCCGGTCGTCGGGTACGTCGCGGGATTCACCGCTCCCGAAGGCAAAACCATGGGACACGCGGGCGCGATCGTGTCCGGGTCCTCCGGGACGGCGGCGGCCAAGAAGGAAGCACTCGAGGCGGCCGGGATCCGGGTGGGGCGCACGCCGAGCGAAACCGCGCGGCTGGTGCGCGAGGTGCTCGCCGGGACCAGCGCGTAACACGCGTAGTACTACGACCGGAGTGGTTCAAAGACGAACCCAGGAGGACGGATGGACCTGCGGCAGCTGGAAACCGTCGTGGCGGTGGCCGAGGAGGGCGGGTTCACCGCTGCCGCGCGTCGGCTGCATACCGTGCAGTCGACAGTGTCCACTGTGGTCCGTGCGCTCGAACGCGATCTGGGCACCGAACTGTTCGAGCGCAACACCCACCGGGTCGCGCTGACGCCTGCGGGCAAAGCGTTTCTCCCGGCGGCGCGAGCGGCGCTCGAGGCGGCCAGCCACGCTCGGGCCACCGTCGACCGGGCGCGCTGGGAGATCACCGGCGAGGTCCGGATCGGGGTCATGCCCGGGGCGTGGCCGGAACCGCACCGGGCGCTGAGCGCGTTGCGCCGGGACCATCCCGGCGTGCGAGTGCTGGTGCGGACCGCGCCGCCGCATCAGCTCCGCGAGGCGGTCGTGACGTCCACTGTGGACATCATGGTCGCCGTCGCGGGGTGCGCCCCGAGCGACGGATTGGTCAGCCGACCGGTCCGGCGGGAGGAGATGGTGCTGGTCACCGCGGCCGGCGACGGAGCAGCGGACCGGCCGGTGTCGGCCGCCGAAGCCGCCGGTACCGCGGTGGTCGATTTCGCGCCGGGCTGGGCGATCCGGGAGGCCACCGACCGGACGTTCCAGTCGGCTCGGGTGCGCCGGACCGTCGTGCACGAGGTCACCGACGCGTCCGCCGCGGCGGAACTGGTCCGGCACGATCTCGGCGGCTGCGTGCTCCCGGTGTCCGTCGCCGCGCAGTTTCCCGACCTCACCGGCCGCCGGTTCACGCGCGGCGGCCCGACGTGGAACATCACCGCGACCCACCCGGGCGATCCGCGGCCCGCGGTGGCGGCGGTGTTGCGGCACCTGACCTGATCCAGCGCACCCTCGTTCAGTCAGCCGCCCATTCGGCCCTGACGTGTTTCAAGTGCGCCCGGACCTGGTCCTCCAGCCGAGTCCAATCCCGCTCCGCGATCGTCGCCAGCATCTCCCGGTGTTCCCGCGCCGAATCCGCCAGCCGGCCGCGCTCGGCGAGCTTTTCCAAGCCGTACAACCGCGTCTGGTCGCGCAACGTCGCGATGGCGTCGATCAGCCGCCCGTTTCCGGCGAGGGCCAGCAAATCGAGGTGGAACCGGCGGTCCGCCTCCAGGAACCGCGCGACATCACCTGCGTCGGCTGCGGACTCGATCTCACCGGCCAGCGCGTCCAGCCGGGCGAGGTCGTCCGGACCGGCGGCCGCCCCGGCGGACAGCGTCGCCGGGACCTCCAGCAGCACCCGCATCTCGTAGATCTCGTCCAGGTCGCGTTCGGTGATCGCGACGACCCGGTAGCCCCGGTTGCGGACGGGTTCCAGCAGACCCTGGTTGACCAGCGTCAGCAACGCCTCGCGCACCGGGCTGCTCGACACGCCCAGCCGCGTCGCGAGGGCGGCGGCCGAATAGATGTCGCCGGGACGCAGTTCGCCGGTCACCATCGCCTGCCGCACCACTTCGAGCACTTGTTCGCGCAGGTTAGTGCGCTGCAGCTGCGTCACGGGACGCACCTCCGCTTCCCCGGGCTTGACTTCGCCCGCCTAGGTCCAGCAGGGTACAGGAGTAACCGGTAGCCGGTTACTAAGGAGTAACTAATGCCTGAGATCCGGGGTTACTGCACGTTGTGCCGGTCGCGTTGCGGCGCGGTCTACACGGTCGAGAACGGCGCGCTGCGCGGCGTCCGGCCGGATCCGGCACACCCGACGGGTGCCGCGTTGTGCCCGAAGGGCCGTGCCGCGCCGGAACTGGTGCACTCCCCCGAGCGGCTGCGCCGGCCGTTGCGCCGCACGACGCCGAAGTCCGATCCGGATCCGCGCTGGCGCGAGATCAGCTGGGACGAAGCGCTGTCCGAGATCGCCGAACGGCTCGGCGGCATCCGCGCGACCAGCGGGGCCGAGGCTGTCGCGTTCTCGGTCACCTCCCCCAGCGGCACGCCGATGTCCGACTCGATCGACTGGGTCGAGCGGTTCATCCGGCTTTTCGGCAGCCCCAATACGCTGTACGCAACCGAAATCTGCAACTGGCACAAGGATTACGCGCACGCGTTCACGTTCGGCTCGGCGTTGCCCGCCCCGGATTACGCGGGTACGGAATTCGCGGTGCTGTGGGGACACAATCCGGCCAAGGCGTGGCTCGCTCAGTCCGCCGCGTTGGCTGAGGCTCGCACGCCGAAGCTGGCCGTCGTCGATCCGCGGCAGACGGCCAGCGCGGTGCGGGCTGAGCATTGGCTCCGGGTCCGGCCGGGCACGGACGGCGCGCTCGCGCTCGGCGTCGCGCGGGAGTTGCTCGAACGTCGCGGACACGACGAGGCTTTCGTGCGGTCGTGGACGAACGCTCCGTTGCTGGTCCGCACCGACACGGGCCGGTTTCTCCGGGCAGCGGAAATCGATCCCGGCGCGGCCGGGTTCGTGGTGTGGGACGAGGTCGCCGGGCAAGCAGAGCCGTACGACACGAATTATCCAGCAAGCGGGCCGGAAAGGTTTGCCCTGCACGGAAAACATCGGGTGCGCACGCTGGCCGGCCCGGTCGATTGCGTGCCCGCGCTCGAGCATTACGCGCACGCCTGTGCCGCGTGGCCGCTCGATCGGACCGAAGCCGTGACGACCGTCGAAGCCCCGGCGATCGAAGCCTTCGCGGCCGACCTTGCCGAGGCGAAGTCCGTGACGTATGCGGCTTGGTCGGGCGTCGGGCAGCACGCGAACGCGACGCAGACCGAGCGCGCGATTGCCACGCTCTACGCGCTCACCGGCAGCTACGACTCCCCCGGCGGCAACGTCGTGCTTCCGAAGCTCGCGGTCGCGCCGGTCACGTCGGCGGACCAGCTCGCGCCTGAGCAGCGAGCGAAAGCGCTTGGCCTGCAAGAGTTCCCGCTCGGTCCGCCGGACCAGGGCTGGGTGACTGCACGGAACTTCTGCCGCGCGGTCCTCGAAGAAAAGCCTTATCCGGTAAGGGCCCTGGTTTCCTTCGGCGGGAATCTTCTGCTGTCGCAACCGGACCCGAACCGTACCGCGGAAGCATTGCGGCGCTTGGAATTCGCGGTGCATCTCGATCTGTTCGAGAATCCGACCGCGCGCTTCGCCGACCTGCTGCTGCCGGTTCAGACGCCGTGGGAGCACGAGGCGGTCAAGGCCGGTTTCGAGATCAGCCAGGCGGCGCAGGAACACGTGCAGCTGCGGCCGAGGATGACCGATCCGATCGGTGAGTCGCGTTCGGACACTGAGGTCGTGTTCGAACTGGCCGGACGGCTCGGGATGGGCGCGGACTTCTTCGACGGCCGCATCGAGGACGGCTGGGATCACCAACTGGCCCCGCTCGGCCTCACTGCCGCGCAGTTGCGCGAACAGCCCGGCGGCGTCGATCTGCCGTTGCAAACTGAATATCGCAAATACGCCGATCTTGCGGAAAATGGCGCGGTGACTGGGTTTGCGACGCCGACTCGCCGGGTCGAGCTGTATTCCGAACGGCTCGCCGAGCACGGCTACCCGGCGGTTCCGACTGCCGAGCCGCCGGTCCCGGATGCTCGGCATCCTCTGGTGCTGACCTGTGCAAAGAACGGATACTTCTGTCACAGCCAGCATCGCGGGATTTCGTCGCTGCGCAAGCGTTCTCCCGAACCGGCCGTCAACCTGAGCGCGGAAATCGCCGCGGAGCGCGGGATTGAGGACGGGCAGTGGGTCCGCATCACGACGGCCTCAGCAGACGTCCGGATGCGCGCGCGAATCGATCCCGCACTGCACCGCGACGTGGTCGTGGCGGAGTACGGCTGGTGGCAGCCGGCTCCTGACCTCGCGCTGCCCGGTTCGCACCCGCTCGAGGACGGCGGGACCAACTACAACCTGCTCGTCGGCGACGACGCCCATGATCCGGTGAGCGGGTCGGTGCCGTTGCGGTCGACGTTCTGCGACGTCCGGCCGGACGAGCCCGAGCCGTGGACCGGGCAGCGGGAGTTCGCGGTCGAGCGGGCGGAGCTGGAGACCGAGGACATCCGGTCGGTGCGGCTCAAGCCGGTGGACGGCGGCGCGGTGCCGGAGTTCCGGGCCGGGCAGCACATCACCGTCGCGTGGCCGGACGCGCCGGGGCTGACCCGCAGTTACTCACTGACCGGGTCGGCGAAAGCCGCCGACGGCGGGTACGCGATCGCGGTGCGGCGGGTGCCGGGCGGGCAGTTCTCGCCCGCTGTGCATGACCGGCTTGAGCCCGGAACCCGGTTGCTGGTCACGGCTCCTTCCGGCGGGTTCGCGCTGCCGACTGTCCATTCGCGGCCGATCGTGCTGCTGGCGGCCGGGATCGGGATCACGCCGTTTCTGAGCTACTTGGAATCCCTCGAACCCGCGTCCGCGCCGGAGATCGTGCTGCACCACGGCAGTCGCGACCGCTCCCGGCACGCGTTCCGCGAGCGCATCGCCGGGTTCGCGGCTCGGCTGCCCTCTGTCCAGATCGTGGACCACTACAGCCGTCCTGGTCCGGAGGAGTCCTGCGATTTCACCGGCCGGATCACCGCCGACCGCGTCGACGCCGAGCTGATCCGGCGGCGGGCCCGGTTCTACCTGTGCGGTCCGGAAAGCATGCTGGACGAGCTGACCGCCGGGCTGGTGGAGCGGGGCGTGCCGCGCTTCGACATCTTCACCGAGAAGTTCCACGCCGCGCCCGCGCCGGTCCACATCCCGGACGACGCGACAGCCACCGTGCGGTTCGCGCGGTCCGGCCGCGAGGCCACCTGGCGGGCGGGCGACGGGGACCTGCTGCGGTTCGCCGAGGCTTCCGGGGTCGCGCTGCCCAGCGGATGCCGGCTCGGGCAGTGCGAGAGCTGCGCCGTGACGGTGCTGGGCGGAACGGTCGCGCACCTGGTCGCGATCGCCGACGATCTGCCCGCTGACCAGTGCCTTTCCTGTCAGGCGATACCCACTGCGGATGTAGTGCTCGATGCGTGAGTCTGGTCACCCCTAACCTCGCAAACCCCGTCTGGGGTGCGAAATCCGGCATTCGGACGGCATCATCGGCGGATGGCTCTCGACCAGACATCGCGCGCAGTGTACGAGGAGATCGTCCGGAAGAACCCGGCCGAGCCGGAGTTCCACCAGGCCGTCTTCGAAGTGCTGGAAGCGATCCGGCCCGCGCTGCAGCGGGATCCGGCCCTGCGCGACGCGGCGATGCTGGAGCGGCTGTGCGAGCCGGAGCGGCAGGTGATGTTCCGGGTGGTCTGGACCGACGACGCGGGCGCGGTGCACGTCAACCGCGGGTTCCGGGTCGGGTTCAGCTCGGCGCTCGGGCCGTACAAGGGCGGGCTGCGCTTCCGCGGCGACGTCACGCTCGGCACGGTCAAGTTCCTCGCCTTCGAGCAGATCTTCAAGAACGCGCTCACCGGCCTCGGCATCGGCGCGGGCAAGGGCGGGTCCGACTTCGACCCGGCCGGCCGCAGCGACGGCGAGATCATGCGGTTCTGCCAGGCGTTCATGACCGAACTGGTCCGGCACATCGGCCCGGAGACCGACGTCCCGGCGGGCGACATCGGCGTTGGCGGACGCGAGATCGGGTACCTGTTCGGCCAGTACAAGCGGCTCACCAACCGGTACGACGCGGGCACGATCACCGGCAAGAACCCGTTGCTGGGCGGCATTCCGGCGCGGCCGGAGGCCACCGGATACGGGACGGTGTACTTCCTCGAGGCGATGCTCGGCGCGCGCGACGACTCGTTCTCCGGCCGCACCGCGGTGGTGTCCGGGTCGGGCAATGTCGCCTACCACGCGATCGCGAAGCTTCAGGAGCTCGGCGCGAAGCCGGTTGTGTGCTCGGATTCGGGCGGGTACATCCATGATCCGCGCGGGATCGACCTGGAGCTGTTGCACGAGCTGAAGGTCGCGCGGCGCGGGCGGCTTTCCGAGTACGTCGACCATGTGCCGTCGGCGAAGTACGTCACCGACGGCACGCCGTGGGATGTGCCGTGTGACCTGGCGTTGCCGTGCGCGACGCAGAACGAGCTGGACGAGCAGTCCGCATTGCGGCTGGTGAAGAACAACGTCCGGGCTGTCGCGGAGGGCGCGAACATGCCGTGCACGCCCGGTTCGCTGCAGATCTTCCGCGAGGCCGGGGTGGCGGTCGGGCCGGGGAAGGCCGCGAATGCCGGCGGGGTCGCGGTGTCCGCGCTGGAGATGCAGCAGAACGCGGCGCGGGAGCGGTGGACGTTCGAGCGCACTGACCGGACGTTGCGGGACATCATGACCGACATTCACCGGACGTGCCTCGAGACGGCCGACGAGCACGGGGTGGCCGGGGATTACGTGAGCGGGGCGAATATCGCGGGGTTCCGGAAGGTGGTCGCGGCGATGGACATGTGCGGGTACATCTGAGCCGGATCCTGCGGACGGTCTTTGTTCGGCAGGATTTTGTATGCAGTATTTCGTCGGGGGTCTGCCGGTCGACGGTGGGCGGTCTTCGGTCTTCGGTCTTCGGTCTGGGATCTGCGGTCTGCGGTCTGCCGGTCGACAGTCCGCCGGTCGCCTGTCTTCGGTCGTCAGTCCACTGGTCGGCTGTCTTCGGTCGCGTGTCTTCGGTCGACAGTCCACTGGTCGCCTGGCTCCGGTCGCCTGCCTTCGGTCGACAGTCCGCCGGTCGGCTGTCGTCCGTTGGCGGTCTCCTAGTCGGCAGCCTTTGGCCGCCAGTCCGCCGGGCGGCAGTTGGCGATCTTCGGTCTTCCGGTCGGCAGTCGCCGCGTCGGCGAGGATCGGATGCGCTGTGGGCGGACTCCCCGCGATGCGGATGCCGAGCCGGTGTTGTCGTGCCGCGGAGGAGCGAACCGCCAGCCGGGGAATGCTTGCCGCACTAGGTGACTATCTGGAAAAACTGCGCCAGACATAGGGGCACAGTGTGTCCGTGCTTGACGCGCGGCTGGTGGGGCGCTTCGGTACGAGGGTGACTGCGTATGTGGAGCGTCCGCCGGTGCCGGGTCTGAGTGCGGTGGTGCGCACGGTGTGGATCCAGCGCACCGGCGACGTCCCGTATGTGCAGCGGCATTTGCCTGCGGGCGGGGTCGAGATTCACTTCCCGGTCGGTGGGCGTCCGCAGTTGCTCGGGCCGTTGACCGGGCCGCAGGTCGAGGTTATTCCGGCGCATACGACGGTCGTCGGGGTGCGGTTCCGGCCGGGGGCGGCTCCTCCCCTGCCCGCGGGGCTCGACGAACTCGCTGACCAGTGCGTCGGGCTGGCTGACGTGTGGGGGCGGGTCGTGGATCGGCTGGTGGAGGCCGTGGCGGTCGCTCCGACGCCCGAGGCGGGGCTTGCCGCGTTGCAGGCGCATCTGCTGCGGGAGTACCGCAGGGCAGGCGGGCTGGATCCGCTCATCCGGGAAGCGGTGCGGGTGCTGATGCCGTGGGAACCGGTCGGCGTGGACGCGGTTGCCGCGCACTTGGCGTTGTCGGCGAGCCAGTTGCGGCGGAGGTGTCTGCACACGGTCGGGACGAGTCCGAAGGTGCTTCAGCGGACGTTGCGGTTCCAAGGGTTTCTGGCGCTGGCCCAGTCCGGGGCGGTCGCGAGCGGGCGGCGGGGTGCGGACGGGACGGCGGGGCTGGCCGTCGACGCGGGGTATGCCGACCAGGCGCATCTCAGCCGGGAATGTCTCCGGCTGACCGGGGTCACGCCGAGGCAGCTCCTCGGGGGCGATCTCGACCGGTGTGCGTGCGGGCACGATCATTCCGCTTCTTACACGCCGTTTCTCGAGGGCCGCGGGCGGTCGCCGTTGCGCGGGTGAGCGGAGCATGGGCTGCGGGCAATCGCTGCTGGGTGGGATCTCGAAGGACCACCTTCGCCCAGGCCCGCCCGCTCCGGACATCGGCCGACCCGCCGCTCGCACATCCGAACCCGCTGAGCGCAGCCACCCGCTCCCGATGCCGGGCCGACCCCGCCCGCACATCCGACCCCCGCCGAGCCCAACCACCCGTTCCCGACGGCAGGCCGACCCCACCCGCACATCCGACCCCCGCCGAGCCCAGCCACGCACTCCCGACGACGGGCCGACTCGCCCGCGACCCGCCGCCCGCACATCCGGCGCCGCCGAGCCCAGCCATCCGCCCCGACGGCGGGCCGACCCGCCCCCAGCCTGCCGTGCCACGGGCCCGGCGGCCCGGCCAAGCACCCATTCCACCCGCCACGACCAGGCGATTCCCTCCTACGAGGGATGCCCGGGATGGTTCACTGTGGCCCCGTTCGCAGGCCGCAACCCCACCGCGCGGGCGGGAAGAACGATCCGGAGGAGGTCTTGGATGACCGGACCAGCTCGCCCCGGTGTGGCGTCCCCGGCGCTCGTCGCGGTCGTCGACTCGCTGGCCGCCGCGGCGAACGTCGCCGAGTTGCAGGACTGCTACATGCGCGCGGTGCCGCAGCTGCTGTCCTCGCGTTCGTTCGCCATCTACGTACGCGATCCGCGTAACCGCGCGCCGGTCAGCCGGGCTACCGAAGGGGCCAGCGACGTCTTTCTGTCCCGGTACGAGGAGCTCGGCCGCGAGCGCGACCCGGTCCTGCGGCAATGTCTCACCGCGAACCAGGCGGCGCACAGTTCGCGCCTGATGAGCCAGGACCGCTGGACCGAGCATCCGGTGTACCGCGAAGTCATGTCGCTGCACGGCTGGCGGATGGTGCTGGAGACGCCGATCGTCGCGGGGGCCGAGATCGTCGGCACGCTCAACTTCGCCGATCGCGACGCGGGGGCGCTCTCCTCCGACGAGGACCTGGCCGTCGCGACGGCGCTGGGGCGGGTCGTGGGGTGGTGCTGAGCGGGCTCCTCCGGCAGGAAACCCTTCTCCGGGAACGCGATCACCTCGAAACGGCAGTCGACGTGCGCGACGACGCACTGGTCCTGACCGACCATCGTGGCGGGCAGCGGCGGTTCAACGCTGCGGCGCGGGCCGCGCTGCGCCGGGTGGCTCCGGACGGGCCGACCGAATGGCTGGAGAACGTGATGGCGGCGAATCCCGACGCCAGCACGCAGGTCGCCGAGTCCGGCGGGGTGCGAGCGACGCTGCGCACGGTGCGGGTGCCCAGCCAGCCCGCGCTGGCGGTGACCACACTGGACAGCCAGGACGGCCCGGGCGGCGAGATCGCGCTGAGTCCTTCGTGCCGGTTGGCATCGACGGCATGGACGCGCCCGACCGGACCAAGCTGGCCGAGCTTTTCCATGCCCAGCACGACATTCTGTCCGGCTACCGGGCCGAGGACGAACCGGTCGAGGTGCTCAACCTCCGGCAGGCGGCGACGGCGGACTGACCGTCCTGTACTACCGCGCCGGGTCGCTCATCGCGGCCGACGCGGTCAACCGGCCGGGCGACTTCATGGCGGTGAAACGCGCGCTGGCCGCCGGGAAGACCATCGCGCCGGAGAACGCGGCGGACCTGGCGCGGCCGCTGAAAACCCTGGTAGCGGAGGCCTAGAGCGCGTCGCGACCACGCTCCCCGGTGCGGACGCGCACGACCGTCTCCACCGGGGTCACCCAGATCTTGCCGTCGCCGATCTTGCCGGTGTGCGCGGTGTCCAGCACGGTCCGCAGCGCGGCGTCGACCTGGTCGTCGTCGAGCAGGATCTCCAGCCGGTACTTGGTGATGAAGTCGACCTCGTACTCCGCGCCCCGGTAGATCTCGGTGTGGCCCTTCTGCCTGCCGTAGCCGCGGACCTCGCTCACCGTCATCCCGGCGATGCCCAGCTCCTGCAGGGCGATCCGGACGTCGTCCAGCACGAACGGCTTGACCACGGCGGTCAGCAGCTTCATCGGGTCTCCTCGCGCGCGGGCCGGTGCGATCCCGGTCCGCCGGCGAGCGCGCTGCCCCGGCGTCCGGACTGGACTGCCAGCTCGTACGCCCCTTCGGCGTGCTCGGCCTCGTCGACGCCGTCGATCTCGGCTTCGCGGTCGATCCGGAATCCCATGAACTTGTGCATGACCCAGCCGAGCAGGAGGGTCACTGCCAGCGAATACCCTAGTACCGCCAGAGTTCCGACCGCTTGGCGCCACAGCTGGTCGAGGCCGCCGCCGTAGAACAGGCCGTTCACGCCGCCGGGAGCCACGCCTGCGGTCGCGAAAAGACCGATCAGCAATGTCCCGGCGAAGCCGCCGAGCCCGTGCACCGCGACCACGTCCAGGGAGTCGTCGAAGCCGAACTTGTACTTGAGGCTCACCGCGAACGAGCACACGACCCCGGCCACGATCCCGATCGCGGCCGCGCCGAGCGGTTCGACGTAAGCACAGCCGGGCGTGATCCCGACCAGCCCGGCCACCGCACCGGACGCGGCGCCGAGGGTGGTCGGCTTCCCGTCGCGGAACTGCTCGACCAGCAGCCAGCCCAGCACCGCGGCCGCCCCCGCGACGGTGGTGTTCAGGAACGACGTCGCCGCCGACCCCTTCGCGACCAGCGCGGACCCGGCGTTGAACCCGAACCAGCCGAACCACAGCAACCCGGCCCCGAACATCACGAACGGGAGGTTGTGCGGCCGGACCGCCTGTTTCGGCCAGCCGTGCCGCCTGCCGAGCACGAGCGCCAGCGCCAGCGCGGCCGCACCGGAGTTCACCTCGACGACGGTGCCGCCGGCGAAGTCCAGCACGTGCAGCTTGGCCGCGATCCAGCCGTCGGGAGCGAAAACCCAGTGCGCCACCGGGATGTACACGAGGGTGGTCCAGACGACGGAAAACACCGTCCACGTCCAGAACCGGGCCCGCTCGGCGATCGCGCCGGCCAGCAGCGCGACCGTGATGACCGCGAACATCATCTGGAAGGCCACGAACGCGTACAGCGGCACCTGGTTCCCCGCGGGCCCGACCGTCTGCTCGGCGAGCCCGTGCAGCCCGGCCAGCCGCAGAGTGCCGAGCAGCCCGCCGAACCAATCGGGTCCGAACGCGAGCGAATACCCGTAGAACACCCAGATCAGGCCGACGGTGGCGAGACAGACGAACGTCATCGCCATCACGTTCAGCACGCTCCGGGCGCGCACCATCCCGCCGTAGAACAACGCGAGGCCGGGCGTCATCAGCATCACCAGTGCCGCACTGCCCAGCAACCACGCCGTGCTTCCGGTATCGACCACGCCTCAGACACTCCTCGTCTCATCGCCCGGCCGCTGGAAGTTAACCGGGCGGTGTTACCGGAATGTTTCCGTCGTGCTTCCGCTAGCGACCCGCGGTCCGGCGAATCGGGCGTATCGGAGCGAAAGGACGGCGAGGAGACGGAATTAGTGCGCATTGCGGCGTAAAACGGATCCGGGGTGGCGCCGGCTCGGAGGCCCGCACCACCCCGTGGCGAATCAGCGCAGGAATCCGTCCACCAAGGCGAAGGTCGCGTCCGTGGCTTCGACCTGCGGAATGTGTCCCGCGCCGGGCACGATCGCGACCTTGCTGCCGGTGATCCGGGCGGCGAACTCGTCGGCGTAGACCGCCGGGATCAGCTTGTCCTGCTCGCCCCAGACGATCTGGGTCGGCGCGCTGATCCGGTGCAGGCGCCGTTCGAGGCCTTTGTCCGGGATCGGCCAGACGAACTTGCCGGTGCAGCCCAGCGCCCACACCAGGCCCGCACCCGCCGCGATCGCCTCCTCGGGATCTTCGGGCGGGGTCAGCATCGCCTTCGCCGCGTCGCCTTCGGGATCCGCGAACAGCAGCTCCGGCAGCGCGGCGGGCGGGGCGGCGATCCAGTTCGCGACCGGATGCTCGTCGCGCCAGAGGCCGATCGGGTCGAGCAGGACCAGTTTCGCGAACCGGTCGGGGTAGGCGGCGGCCAGTTCCGCGGCGAGCATCCCGCCGAACGACTGTCCCATGAGGACTGGCGTGCCGATTTCCAGTTTCCGGATCGCCTCCTCGTACATGAGCACGAGCTGCCACAGATCGTCGACCTTGTGGACGGCGTACGGATCGGCGGGCGAGGTGCCGGGGAATTCGGGAGCGTAGACGGTGAAGTCCTGCGCGAGGCGCTCCAGGAACGGATCCCACGCGAGCCCGGCGGCCGGGTGCAGGTAGACCAGGCCGGGGCCCTGGCCCGTTACCTTGACCCGGAGCTGGATCTCGCCGCCCCAGACGTCGACGGTCTTTTCGGTGAGGTCGAGGGTGCTGGTCATGCGAGGGCTCCTGTCAGGCGGGCGGAATCGGCCAGCGGCGTGCCGCCGAGTCGTTCGGGCCACCAGTGGTGCCGGTAGCCCTCTTCGGTCCACAGCTCCTGCAACCGCGGCATGACCGCGCTGGCGAACAGGTCGATGTTGTCCTTCGCCAGTTCGTGCGGCATGGAGCCGAACTGCAGCATCGCGTGCAGGTTGCCGATGCGGTATTCCCGCGCGTAGGCGAGCAGCTGTTCGGCGACGGTGTCCGGCGAACCGCAGATCACCGAGCCCGCGTCGACCAGTTCGGCGAAAGTGGCGGTGCGCATCTTGCTGTAGATGCCGAAGTCGCCGGGGTCGCGCATGATCGCTTCGACGCCGCGGATGTCGATGCCGCCGGGCAGCGCGAGCCGCTCCATCGGGATCGAGCCGATGCCTTTGCGGAAGAAGTACTCCGCGTGCTTCGCATACAGCGCTTCGGCCTTCGCGTCGGTGTCGGCGACGCACACGGTCTGCATGAAGCCGAGGCGGTACGGGTTGGCGTCCTTGCCGAGCCGGTCGGCGATTTCCCAGAACCGGTCGAAGATCCGGCGGCCGGTGACTTTCAGGCCGAACCAGCCGAAGTAGTTGAACCCGAATTCCCGTTCCAGAGTCATCTGCATGGTGCGCGGGTTGCCGATGCCGGTGATCCACACCGGCGGATGCGGGGCCTGCTGCAGCGGGCGCGGCCAGAGGTTGACGCCGGGGTACTGCCCGAACCTGCCGTTCCACGGGAAGGGGCCGCCCTGGTGCGTCCACGCCTTCAGCACCAGTTCGAGGTTCTCGTCGAACCGCTGCCGGGTCTGCGCGGGAGCGACGCCGTTGTTGAGGTTGGCGTCATAGGCGAGGCCGACCGGGAACCCGGTGACCAGGCGGCCGTTCGACATGCAGTCGAGCATCGCCAGCTCCTCGGCCGCCCGCAGCGGTTCCCGGCTCTTGCCGAGCGACCGGCCGACCGGGTAGATCGCCGTCTCGATGTTCTCGGCCTCGGTGGCGTAGGCGAGGGCGGCCTCGATGATGTCGGGGTTCGGTGCCATGTCGTAGGAACTTTGGCCGTGCTCGGTGACGGCGAGACCGTCGAATCCCGCGCGGGCGGCGTGCATCAGCTCGTCCATCGCTTCGCGGAACGCGGCGGCTACGTGCTGCGGTTCGGTGACTTCGTGGTACGGCGTCGTGATGACGGATTCGAACCGCTGCTCGAAGTCCTCGGCCAGGTGCCGGTACGGAACCTGTTGGAAGTACGTGACTTTCACGGTGTTCTCCAGTTCGTTCGAAGGTCAGATGTCGAGCGGTTCGCCGCAGTTCCCTGCGTCGGACAGGGCATGCAGTTCGTGCACGCGGCCGACCCACGCGCAGGCGGGCCGCCCGGCGAAGGCCGCCGTGCGCGGCAGCTGCGGCAGTTTCAGGCCGGAGCGGCGGAATTCGCCGCGGTGGAACGTCAACGGTTCGAGCCGGCGGGCGTCGTGGCAGGCGACCTCACCGAGCACCAGCACGTGGTCGCCGCCGTCGTACGTGCGCCACGGCCGGCATTGCAGCCACGCCGCCGCACCGGTCAGCCGCGGCGGGCCGGTTTCCGGTTCGTGCCAGGAAACCGCGCCGTTCCGCGGTTTTCCCGCGAAGTGCAGGGCGACGTCGAGCTGGTTGGCGGCGAGGATGTTGACCGTGAACTCGTTGCCGGTCAAGCCTTCGCACGCCCGCGCCTGCCGTGCCACGGACACGAGGACCAGCGGCGGATCCATCGACACCGACGTGAACGAGTTCATCGTCGCGCCGCGCGGTTGCCCGTCGGCATCGCGATAGGTGACGACGGTGACGCCGGTCGAGAACTCGCCCAGAACCGTGCGGAGCCGTTTCGCGTTGCCCGGTGCGCGCATAGTGGTCATGTCGTTTCTCCGGTCAGGTCACGACGTTGAGGAAGTCGGGGTCGAGTTCGCGGTGGGTGTAGTTGATGCCCTGCGCGGCCTTGTCCATCGTCCAGGTGATCGTGCGGAAATCCGGGCCGGTGCGGTAGCCGCCCGCGAAGACCTCGTTGCGGTTGCCCGCCGGGTCGAAGAAATAGATCGTCTCGCCGCGGGTGATGCCGTGCCGCGCCGGCCCGAAGTCGATGGGCACGTCGTGCATCGAGAACAGGTCGCCCGCGCGCAGCAGGGTGTTCCAGTCGTCGACGTGGTAGGCGAAGTGGTGCAGTTTTCCCTGCTCCCCCTTCACGAACGCGATGTCGTGCGGCTGTTCGCCGCAGAACATCCACGAGCCGACCAGTTCGTCGTTGTCCGCGCCGCCGACCAGCCGTTCCGCCGCCCGGAAGCCAAGGACCTCGGAGAAGAACCGTTCCAGCAGCGCCGGGTCCTCGGTGGTGATCAGCGTGTGGTCCAGACGCGGCACGCCGATGCCGCGCAGTCCCGAACGCGGCCAGGGGTCGGGATTCCAGTTCCCGGTCGCGTTGCCGAGGTACTCGACGTCGCTGTACAGCTCAAGCGTGTGCTCGGACGGCAAGGTGAGCCGCAATCCGTCGCCGACGCCTTCGTTGTCACCCTTGCCCATCCGCTCGACCCGGACGCCGAACGACGCCGCCCGGCGCTCGAACTCGTCGAGATCGCCGGACTTCTCGACCTTGTAGCCCAGTTTGACCAGGCCGACGCCGCCCTCCTCGAGCACGACCGAATGATGGTCGTGCTCGTCCCAGGACTTGAGGTAGAGCCGCCCGTCCCGCTCGGCGACCTGGTCCATGCCGAGCGTTTCGCGGTAGTGCTCGGCCGAGCCCGGCAAATCGGTGACTCGCACGTGGACGTACCCGAGTCTGATCACACCCATGTTCGCTCCCGGTTTTCAGCTGGCGGGCCGGAAAGCTCCGAAGACCCGCGTCAAAGCGTCCTTTTCGGACAGCCGGACGACGACCTCGCCCTCGGGCCGTGCCCGGCAGGGAAGGCATTTGCCCGCGGCGCGCTCCTCCGCGCTGAGCGCGGATTCGGCGACCGGGACGGGATAGCGGACCTGGCCCTCGACCAGATCGGCCTTGCAGGCGCGGCATCCGCCCCGGCGGCAGCAGTAGCGCGTCCGGTAGCCGTGCCTGCGGACCGCGTCCACGATCGACTCTCCGTTGTGGACAGTCAGGCGCACGCCGGCGGGAAGGATCCGCACCGCGCCGGAGACTTCCGGTTGGTCGCTCATCGGCACCGCCGCCTCGTCGTCGAGTCGATTCGTTCGCGCTGTCCGACGGACTGTAGGCGGGCTCCCGGGCCCGGTTCGATCCGTTGCGCGCGAGCCTGATCCGGTTCGCGCAAGCATTTGTGCGCTACCGCACGCAAGCCGTTGCCCAGCGGTTCTCGCGCGTGTCAGATTCGCGACAGCCGACCACTGACGCAATGGAAAAAGGAGTTCGCGATGACCGAAGAATCACCCGAGATCGGACTGAGGGTCGACGTGCACGGCGTCGCGACGAACTATCACGACCAAGGCTCCGGCGATCCGGTGCTGCTGATCCACGGCTCTGGCCCCGGCGTGTCCGCGTGGGCGAACTGGCGTCTCGTCCTGCCCGAGCTCGCGAAGCGGCATCGGGTCCTCGCGCCGGACATCCTCGGCTTCGGCTACACCGAACGCCCGGAAGACGCCTCCTACGACGCCGAGAGCTGGCTGGACCACCTCGTCGGCTTCCTCGACGCGCTCGGCCTCGACCGGGTGTCGGTGGTCGGCAACAGCTTCGGCGGCTCGCTGGCGCTGCGGCTCGCCGCCCGGCATCCGGACCGGGTCGACCGGCTCGTGCTGATGGGCAGCGTCGGCGTGCACTTCCCGATCACCCCGGGGCTGGAGGCGGTCTGGGGCTTCGAACCGTCGGTGGAGAACATGCGCCGCCTGCTCGACGTGTTCGCCCACGACCCCCGGTACGCCACCGACGAACTCGCCGAACTCCGCTACCGCGCCGCGACCCGGCCGGGCGTGCACGAGGCGTACGCGGCCATGTTCCCGGCCCCGCGGCAGGAGAAGGTCGCGGCCATGGCCGTCCCCGAGGAAGCCATCGCCGCGCTGCCGCACGAAACGCTGCTCGTGCACGGCCGCGACGACCAGGTCATCCCGCCGTCGACCAGCTATCGACTGCTCGACCTCATCCCGAACAGCCAGCTGCACGTGTTCGCCCGCTGCGGGCACTGGGTCCAGATCGAACACGCCGCCGCCTTCGCCGCGCTTGCGGGCGCCTTCCTCTCCGGGGCACTCTGAACCGCGCCCCGTCACCACGTGGACAACGACGACTGCGTCAGGTGATCACCATGACCGCGACACCGAACCGGCCGCTCCCCCGGACTTCGCCGAGGTGGGCCACCGACGTCGTGCGCACCGCCGACCGGGACGAGGCCCAGCGGGAGATCTCCGAGGTGTTCAGCACGCACACCCTCGAGGTGGCCGGCCCCGGGGCGGACCTCGACGTCGCGCTCCGGGCCCGGCGCACCGACGGCCTCACCATCGCCGACATCCGGCACGGCACCGAGGTCGTGGTCCGCCCCGGCCGGCTGCACTCCTACTACGAGATCAACGTCCCGCTCCGCGGGCACACCCTCTCGCAGTGCGGACCCGACGAGATCGAATCCGGCCCGGGGCGGGCGGCAGTGCTCACCCCGACCGAGGAATCGGGCATGCGCTGGAGCGCCGACTGCGCCCAGCTCGCGGTCAAAGTGAGCAGGCAGGTGGTCGAGCGGACCGTCGAGGGCGTGCTCGGCTGCCCGCCGGACGAGGCGGTGCACTTCTCCATCGGGTTCGACCTCGCCGACGGGCCCGGCCGCAACTGGCTCCGCGCCGTCATGCTGCTGCGCGACGCCGTCGACTCCGACGCCCCCGACCTGGTCCTGCGCCCGCTCGAAGAACTCGTCGTCGGGCAGCTCCTCGCCGCCCAGCCCAACAATTTCTCCGACCGCCTCCTCCGCGGCGCCGCCCGCCCGGCGCGGCCCCGCCTGCTGTCGCGCGTTGTCGACGTGATCGACGCCGACCCCGCCGCCGCGCACACGGTCTCCGACCTCGCCCGGGTCGCCGGGACCAGCGTCCGGTCCCTGCAAGCCGCTTTCGCCGAGCACCTCGGGCTCACGCCGATGGAGTACCTGCGCCGCGTGCGGCTTTCCCGAGCGCACGAAGACCTGCGGAACGCCGAGCCGGGCGACGGGCTGTCGGTCGCCGATATCGCGTTCCGCTGGGGGTTCGGGCACGTGCCCCGCTTCGCGGCGGCCTACCGGGAGCGGTACGGGCAGTTGCCGTCTCAGACCCTCCGCGACTGAGCCGCGCGTGCGCGTTTTGTTCAAGAACGGCACTCCCCCGGCCCGTAGCGTCAGCTCCGTGATCGACCAGACCTCGCGAGACGTCCTCCGGTGCCATTCGGTCGCCGACGTCGTCCAAGCCTTGGATTACGCGGCCGCCACCGGCCGTCGCGTGGTGCCGCGCGGTGGCGGGCATTGCTTCGTGGACCGGTGCCCGGCCGACGGGATCGTGGCGGATCTGTCCGGAATGGACCGGATCGCGGTCGACAACCTTGGCATCGCGACGATCGGGGCGGGCGCTCAGCTTGGACCGGTGTACGCGGCGCTGCACGAGCGCGGCCGGACGCTCCCAGCCGGGTGCGGCGACACTGTCGGCATCGCTGGGCTGACGCTCGGCGGCGGCATCGGGCTGCTCGGCCGCCAGTACGGGCTGACCTGCGACCGGCTCGTCGGCGCGCAGGTGGTGCTCGCCGACCGGAGCGTCGTGGAGTGTTCGGAGCACCGGGAAACCGACTTGTTCTGGGCGTTGCGCGGCGCGGGCGGCGGGCAGTTCGGGATCGTCACGGAGTTGCGGTTCGCGACGGTGCCGGAGCCGTCGGTCTGCCGGATCGAAGGGAACTGGACGGACGGAAACCTCGTCCAGACCTGGCAGGACTGGGCACCCGACGCCCCGGACGGGCTGACCGTGAACCTCGCCGTCCAAGCGGGACGCGTGACGCTCTTCGGCATCTCCACCTTGCCGCCCGCGGAGACGGAGGGGCTGCTCCGGGAGTTCACCGCGCGGGCTGGTGTTCTGTATGCAATAGACATCCGACTGGATGTTCCCTACAGCATGGTGAAGCCGACATTCAGCGTGGTGGATCCCGCCCCGGAAACCCGCCGCGTCCGGTCGGAGTTCTTCGCGCGCACGATGTCCGAGCGGACCGCGGGCGAGCTCCTACAGGGTCTCGGCGGGAACCGGCGGCTGGCGTTCACCGCGATGGGCGGGGCGTACAACCGGGTCGCGGAGGAGGACACCGCGTTCGCCCACCGGGGCGAGCGGTACTTGCTGGAGCAGGCCGGCGACCCGGGCGATCCGTGGGTGGACGAGGCGTGGACTGCCGCGCACGCGGAGGGGTCCGGCCGGGTTTATCCGAACTTTCCCGATCTCGCGCTGGATGATCCGAGCCGCGCGTATCACGCGGGCAACCGCGCCAGGCTCGCCGCGGTCAAGAAAAGCGTCGACCCGCAGCGCCTTTTCGACTTTCCCCAGGCTCTCTGAGCGACTACTAAGGAGCGTCATGAACAAAGTGTTCAGTGCCCTGTCCGTTTCGGTGGACGGGTACATCAGCGGCCGCCGCGAGGAAGGGGCCGACGAGGTCGGGAGCGGGCTCGGCGACGCCGGTGCGCTGTTCGACTGGTACTTCACCGGCGACACGCCCAGCAAGGTCCTCGACGGGTTCAAGCTTTCCGAGCCCAGCGCCCAGGTTTTCGACTCGCTCGCGGCGCGCGTCGGGGCGACCGTGGTCGGGCACGCGACGTACGACCACTCAAGCCACTTCGGCGGTAGTGGTCCGCATCCGACCGCTCCCCTGTTCGTGGTCAGCCACCAGCCGGTGCCGGAACTGAGCGAGGCGCAGACCCAGACGACCAGCGTCGAAGAAGCCGTCAAAGGCGCGCGGGCGGCGGCCGGCGACAAGGACGTCGCGCTCATGGGCGGCGTTCTGGTCACCGAGGCGATCAAGGCCGGGCTGGTCGACGAAGTCGTGCTCCACCAGGTGCCGATCCTGCTGGGCGGCGGGCGGAGCTTCTTCGGCGAGCTGCCGGAACACGTGCGGCTGCGGCTGGTCGAGGCCGTCCCGGCGCCCGGCGTCACCCACCTTCACTACGAAATCCTCCGCTGAAAGGAATCCCCATGCTGAACCCCGAAGTCCGCCGCGTCCTCGACGGCACCCCGATCGCCCACCTCGCGACCGTGCTCCCGGACGGGTCGCCGCACGTCGTCCCGGTGTGGATCGGCACGCGCGGCGACCGGATCGTCTTCCTCACCGGCCCGGACAGCCGCAAGGCCCGCAACCTCCGCCGCGACCCCCGCGTGGCGATTTCCCTTACCCCGCCGGACAACCCGTTCGAGCCGATCATCATCCGCGGCCGGGTGGCCGAATGGATCGAGGGCGATCCGGCGTGGGAGATCGTCGACGAGGTGGCGAAGAAGTACATCGGACAGCCCTACACGCGCGAGCAGGTGCGCGTCGTGGGCCTGATCGAGCCGGAGACGCAGTCGGTGGGGATGTAGTCAGAAGGCGACCGACGCGGCCGTTTCCCGTTGCGACTCAAGGACGTTCAGCCGTTCAGTCAGTGCATTGTGGACGGCTTCGTAGGTGTCCGAGCCGAGGGAGAGGCGCAGCGGCGGGTCCGGCCGGAGGGTGGTCTCGTAGAGCAGCGCGGCGATCTTGGCCGGGTCGCCGGGGAGGTCGCTGTCGTCGAGGGATTCGAGGTATCGGCGGGTCCGGCCGACCGCGCTGTCGCGATAGGGAGCCGTTTCGGCGGTGTAGCGCAACGCGGACGCGAAGCCGGTCCGGGTCCCGCCGAGCTGTGCCAGCGTCAGGTGGACGCCGAACTCAGCCACCTCCCGGCTGACACTCTCGGTGTACCCCTCCAGACCCCACTTCCCCGCGTGGTACGCGCTGTGCGTCGGCGAGCCGATCTGCCCGCCCATGCTGGAGATCTGGAGGATCCGGCCGCCGCCCCGCTCGCGCATCGGGCCGAGGAACGCGCGGGTGATCAGGATCGGGGCGAGCAGCAGCACCTCGATCTGGTCCCGGATCTGCTCGGGCGCCATCTCCTCGGCCGCGCCCACGACGGCATAGCCCGCGTTGTTCACGACCACGTCCACCGGCCGCCGCCGCACCGTCCGCTCGACCGCAGCGGCGACGTCGGCCGGACGGGTCAGGTCGAGCTGCTCCACGGTGAGCCGCGGCGACTCCGGCAACGCGTCGGGCCGCCGGACCGTCGCGGTGACGTGCTCGCCGCGCCGGAGCGCCTCCTCGACCAGGTGGCGGCCCAGACCGCCGGAAGCGCCGGTGACGAACCAATGCCGTGCGGGCATGACGGGATCCTCCAGGGGTAAGGTCAACCGGAATGCGTTCCGGTTCACGCTATCCGGAATGCATTCCGGATAGCAACCCCGGAGGAACCGATGCCCGACGCCCCGCGCCGCCCCCGGCGAGACGCGCTCGAGAACCGCGCCCGACTCTTGGAAGTCGCCGCGAAGGCCTTCGCCGCAGAAGGCCTCGACGCGGCGCCGGCAGCGATCGCCAAACAGGCCGGGGTCGGCGTCGGCACGCTCTACCGGCACTTCCCGACCCGCGAAGCCCTGATCGACGCCGCCTACCGGCATCAGCTCGCGGTGGTCTGCGAACAGGCATCGACGCTCCTCGCGCAGCACCCGGCCGCGGAAGCGCTGCGGGAGTGGCTGACGCACTTCCTCGCCTACGTCAGCGCGAAGCACGGGATGTCCGAGGCGCTCAACGCGGTGATCGCGTCCGGCGTCGATCCTTACTCGGACAGCCGGAAGCTGCTCGTCGACGCTGTCAGCGAACTCCTCTCCGCAGGCGCCCAGGACGGCACGCTCCGGGACGACGTGCGCGCTGAGGATGTGCTGGTGCTGATCGGCGGGATCGCGTATTCCGCGCAGCACTGCGAAAAACCGCAAACGCAGCGGTTGATCGGCCTGGTGCTGGACTCGCTCGCCCGCTGATCACCGGCCAACGAGCGGACGCGTGCCAGGCGGCAACTGCGCCACCCCGCCGCCCAGGTACTGCACCACCGCCTCCTGCAGCGCCCGCACCGCGCGCGGCTGCTCGACATCCCGCCGATACGCCAGCCGCACCACCCGGCTGAGGCCGGGCGAGGTGAATTGCGTGCGGCGGAACCGGTCCCCGACCACGGTGCTCGGCACGACCGCCAAGCCCAGTCCGGCCTGGACCAGCTCCAGCACCGCGTCCATCTCGCCGCCTTCGATGGCGAACAGCGGGTCGAAACCCTCCGCGCGGCAGGCGGCCACGGTCGCCTCGCGCAGGTCGTAGCCCTGCCGGAACATCACCAGCGGCCGGTCCCGCAGCGCCGTGATCGGCATCCGGCCGCGCACCGGTGCGGGCGCGTCCTTCGGCGAGATCACCACCAGGTCCTCGACGAACAGCGCGCGGCTCTCCAGCCGGGAATCGTCATGCACGCGGCTGTCCACGATCATCGCCAGGTCCAGGCCGCCTTCCGACAGCGCGGTCTGCAGGTCCCGCGAGCCGCTTTCGTGCAGCACCAGCTCGATCCCGGGATAGTCCCGGCGGAACGCGGCGAGCATCGCGGGCAGCAGGCCGGTGCACAGGCTCGGCGTCGCGCCCAGCCGCACCCGGCCGCGGCCCAGTTCGTCCAGTTCCCGGATGGCCCGGTACGCCGTCTCGGTCTCGGCGAGGATCCGGCGCGCGATCGGCAGCAGCGTCTCCCCCGCCTCGGTGAGCGTGACGTTCCCGCGGATCCGGTGGAACAGTCCCGCGCCGACATCCCGCTCCAGCGCGCGAATCTGCTGCGACAGTGAGGGCTGCGCCACACGCATCTGTTCCGCGGCGCGCGTGAAATGCCGCGTCTCGGCCACTGCCAGGAAATACGCCAGCTGCTGGAACTGCATGACCGCCATCATAGGTGCTGCCTATCCTGTCGAGAGAAATCATGTGTTTGCCCTCTCGTCAGCGCCGACTTACCGTCGGTTCCGTGGCACTCGCACCCGCTCCGCCCCGCCGTCGCCCGGCGCTCGTGACGTTCTGGCGTTCGACGATCGGCAAGAAAGTCGTCATGGCCGTCACCGGCCTGATCTTCGTCGCGTTCCTGTTCGTGCACATGGCCGGGAACCTCAAGGTTTTCCTGGGACCGCAGCATTTCGACGACTACGCCGCCTGGCTGCGCACCATCGGCGAACCGGTGCTGCAGAACGCCTGGTACCTCTCGATCCAGCGGGTCGTGCTGCTGATCGCGTTGGTGCTGCACGTGGTCGCGGCGGTGCAACTGTCCAAACGGGACCGGCAAGCGCGTCCGGTCAAGTACGCGCACGGACAGCGGCGCAAGGCCAGTTTCGCGACGCACACCATGCGCTGGGGCGGCGCGACGCTCGCGCTCTACATCGTGTGGCACATCCTGGACCTCACCGTCGGCGTGGCCAACCAGGACTTCCGCGACGGCCAGCCTTACCACAACATCGTCGCGGACTTCCAGGTCTGGTGGGTCAACCTGATCTACATCGTCGCGCTGCTGATGCTCGGCCTGCACATCAACCACGGCTTCTGGAGCGCGGCGCAAACGCTGGGCATCACCAGCAAAACCCGCGACCGGGCGCTCAAAACCGTCGGGTCCGTCCTCGCCGTCGTGATCACCGGCGGCTTCCTGATCGTGCCGATCGCCGTGATGGCGGGATGGGTGGCCTGACATGAGCGACTACACGCTCGGCGAGCCGATCGCCGACACGCAAGCACCGGACGGCCCGATCGAGGACCGCTGGGACAGCCGCCGCTTCGGCGCGAAGCTGGTCAACCCGGCCAACCGGCGGCGGCACCGGGTGATCGTGGTGGGCACCGGTCTCGCGGGCGCGTCCGCGGGAGCGACACTCGCCGAACAGGGCTACCACGTGGTCCAGTTCTGCTTCCAGGACTCGCCGCGGCGCGCGCACTCGGTGGCCGCGCAGGGCGGGATCAACGCGGCGAAGAACTACCGCAACGACGGCGATTCGGTCTACCGGCTCTTCTACGACACGGTGAAGGGCGGCGACTTCCGGTCCCGGGAGTCCAATGTGTACCGGCTGGCGCAGGTGTCCACGCAGATCATCGACCAGGCGGTGGCCCAGGGCGTGCCGTTCGCCCGGGAGTACGGCGGGCTGCTCGACACCCGCTCGTTCGGCGGCGTCCAGGTGCAGCGCACGTTCTACGCCCGCGGCCAGACCGGGCAGCAACTGCTGCTCGGCGCGTACCAGGCGCTGGCGCGGCAGATCGACGCCGGCGGCGTGGAGATGCACCCGCGGACGGAGATGCTGGACCTCGTCGTGTCCGAGGGGAAGGCACGCGGGATCGTCGCGCGCGACCTGGTCACCGGTGAGGTGACCACGCATCTCGCGGACGCCGTCGTGCTCGCGACCGGCGGCTACGGCAACGTCTTCTACTTGTCCACCAACGCGAAAGGCTCCAACGCCACCGCGATCTGGCGGGCGCACAAGCGCGGCGCGTACTTCGCGAACCCGTGCTTCACGCAGATTCACCCGACCTGCATCCCGCGTTCGGGCGAACATCAGTCGAAGCTGACGCTGATGAGCGAGTCGCTGCGCAACGACGGCCGGATCTGGGTGCCGAAGCAGCCGCAGGACCCGCGTCCGCCGCAGGAGATCCAGGAGTCCGAACGGGACTACTACCTGGAGCGGATGTACCCGAGCTTCGGCAACCTGGTGCCGCGCGACATCGCCTCGCGGGCCGCGAAGAACGTCTGCGACGCCGGGTTCGGCGTCGGTCCCGGCGGGCTCGGCGTGTACCTGGACTTCGCGGACGCGATCGAGCGGATGGGCCGCCCGGCGGTGGAAGCCAAGTACGGCAACCTGTTCGACATGTACGAGCGGATCACCGCGGAGAACCCGTACGAGGTCCCGATGCGGATCTACCCGGCGATCCACTACACGATGGGCGGGCTGTGGGTCGACTACGACCTGCAGAGCACGGTGCCCGGCCTGTTCGTGATCGGCGAGGCCAACTTCTCCGACCACGGCGCGAACCGGCTCGGCGCGTCCGCGCTGATGCAGGGTCTCGCCGACGGCTACTTCGTGCTCCCGGCCACGCTCAACGACTACATCGCCCGCGGCAGCTTCCCCGCGCTCGACCCTGCCGATCCGGCAGTCGCGCAAGCGGAAACCGCGGTGCGCGACCGGCTGGAACGGCTGCTGTCGGTGCGCGGCACCCGGAGCGTCGACTCGTTCCACCGCGAACTGGGCCACCTGATGTGGGACCACTGCGGGATGTCCCGGTCCGCCGAAGGGTTGCGGAAAGCGCTCGACCGCATTCCGGAGCTGCGCGCCGAATTCTGGCGGGACGTCCGCGTCCCGGGCACCGGAGCGGAACTGAACCAGGAACTCGAGAAGGCCGGCCGCGTCGCCGATTTCCTCGAACTCGCCGAATTGCTGCTGCTCGACGCACTGGTGCGCGAGGAATCGTGCGGCGGCCATTTCCGCGAGGAACACCAGACCGAAGACGGCGAGGCGCAACGCGACGACGAGCGGTTCTCGTACGTCTCGGCCTGGGAGCACGGCGAAAAGCCGGTGCTGCACCAGGAAATCCTGAACTTCGAGCACGTCCACCCCACCCAGCGGAGCTACACGTGAAACTCACCCTGCGGGTCTGGCGCCAGTCCGGCCCGGACGACGACGGCAGGCTGGTCGACTACCCGGTCGACGACGCCAGCCCGGACATGTCGTTCCTGGAACTTCTCGACGTCCTCAACCAGCACCTCATCGAGGACGGCGCCGAGCCGATCGCGTTCGACCACGACTGCCGCGAGGGCATCTGCGGCTCGTGCGGCGTCGTGATCAACGGCCGGGCGCACGGCCCGGAACGCACCACGACCTGCCAGCTGCACCTGCGCTCGTTCCGCGACGGCGACGTGCTGGACGTGGAACCGTGGCGCGCCAAGGGTTTCCCGGTGATCAAGGACCTGGTGGTCGACCGGTCGGCATTCGACCGGATCATCGAGGCGGGCGGCTACGTCACCGCCCCGACCGGCAGCGCACCGGAAGCGCACGCGACGCCGGTGCCGAAGCCGGACGCGGACCTCGCCTTCGACAACGCCACCTGCATCGGCTGCGGCGCGTGCGTCGCGGCCTGCCCGAACGGGTCGGCGATGCTGTTCACCTCAGCGAAGGTGGCGCACCTGAACTCGCTGCCGCAGGGCCAGCCGGAACGCGCTCAGCGCGTGCTCGACATGGTGGAAACCATGGACGCGGCGGACTTCGGCGGGTGCACGAACACCGGCGAATGCGTCGCCTCCTGCCCCAAAGGCATCCCGCTGACCAGCATCGCGAACCTCAACCGCGAATTCCTGAAAGCCAGCCGCTCACGACGGTAGCCGGACGCGCGCGGCCGTCTCCCGTCCGGAACGGCTCCGGCGGGAGACAGCCGCGGCGCGGGCAGGTCAGGACTTCCTGCCCCGCTTGGTGTCGTCGTCGATGTCGATCCGCTCCTTGCGGACCTTGCCCTGGACGGTCTGCTCCTCGGTGACCTGCTCGGTGCCCAGGCGCACCCGCTCCACCGGCACGGTTTCCTTCTGCACCACCGGTTTCTCGGCGTGCAGCACGACGTCCTGCTCAGCCTCGCCGATCTCGGTCCGGCCCGCCGCCTTGGCGTCGGTGATCGGCTCGCGCTCGACGCGGACCTCCTCGTGCGTGACTGGCACGGTCACCTGCTCGTCCTCGGTCACCACGTACTTGCGCAGCCGGACGTGGCCGGTTTCGACCTGTTCGGTGCCGACCCGCAGGTGTTCCTCGGACCGCACCACGTCGCCGGCGCCGGACGCGTCGTGCCGTCCGCCCTTGGCTGCGTGCTCAGCGGTCGGGCGTCCCTTGGCCTGGGCGGTGTCCCGGCCGGTCGGCCGCGTCGTGCCTGCGACGCCGCCTGCCGCACCGCCAGCCGCGCCACCGGCTGCCGCGTCGCGGCCGCGGTCACGCATGTTCTCGCCGTTCCCGGCGCGCGGAGCGGGCAGGCCGTAGTACTTGTACAGCTCGACGCTTTCCTTTTCGGAGAGATGGCCCTCGGCGTCGATGCGCGGCGCGTCGGACACCTGGTCCTTCGCGACCTGGACGTGCAGGCCGTCGCTCTCCATGTCCGCGCCCGAGAGCGGCACGAAGCTCTCCTTCTGGCCGAACAGCCCGGTTTTCACCGTCACCCACTCCGGCCGCCTGGTGTCGTCGGCGAGATAAACCGTGCCCACCTTGCCGATCTTGCTGCCGGAATTGTCCATCACGGTGCTGTCGACGAGGTCCTGCGGCTGCATTGCGCGTACCATGGATCCACTCCATTTCCCGAATCGGAATTTCTCCTCCGCGTCCCACTCTCCGGCTGGTCACAGCCCCGCGCAAGCGTCATACCCCTCAGCCGAGCGACCCCGTTTCGTGTCAGTTTGCGGACCGGAATCAGCGGGTACTTCCGTCGTAAGAGGACCGTTCTCACGGGCGCGGCGGAATGGGCGCGAATTGTTCGCCCACCAGGGAAATAATAGCCGCCGCCGAATTCCGGAAGAGGCACGCGGCCCGCGGGGATTCGCCTGCGCGAAAACCGGATGCGACCCGCCGGGCCGGTCGGCTAGGCTTCCGACCCATGGGTGCCTTTTTCTCCGCCTGCGCGTTGACTCGCCTGCGCAACGCCTGAGCGCCGGACGCACACCGCTCCGTCGCGCTCTCCCGTTGTCCGTCCGGGCTGCCTGTCTTGGCGCCCGGGTCGCTTCCTCATGCGCGGAGTACACACCCCGATGTCTGCCCGACCCTTCGGCGGACGGCACGAGCTCGGCCAGAACTTCCTGGCCGACCCCGCCGTCATCGCCGCTGTCTGCACTGCCGCCGCCCGCACCACCGGCCCCCTCGTGGAACTCGCCGCGGGCGACGGCGCGCTGACCGTCCCGCTCAGCCGCACCGGCCGTCCGCTGACCGCGGTCGAACTCGATCCTCGCCGTGCCCGCCGCCTCGCCCGGCGCACCGGCGACCACGTCGAGGTCGTCCACGGCGACCTGCTCCGGCACCGGTTGCCCGACGTTCCGCACACCGTCGTCGGCAACCTTCCCTTCCACCTCACCACCGCGGCCCTGCGCCGGCTGTTCCGGCAGCCGCACTGGGAACTCGCGGTGCTGCTGGTGCAATGGGAAGTCGCCCGCCGCCGGGCCGGGATCGGCGGCGCCTCCCAGATGACCGCCGCCTGGTGGCCGTGGTTCGAGTTCGCCGTCCCCGCCCGGGTCCCGGCGCACGCGTTCCGTCCTCGCCCGGCCGTGGACGGCGGGATCCTCGTGATCACCCGCCGCCCGGAACCGCTCGTCACCGGCCAGGCGGAGTACCAGGAGTTCGTCCGCGAAGTCTTCACCGGACGCGGCCGCGGGCTCGGCGGGATCCTGCCCCGCACCGGCCGCCTCAGCGTCCGGGCGGCACGGACTTGGCTTGCGCGGCAACGGCTGTCGCCGCAAACACTCCCTCGCGACCTGACCGCCGGGCAATGGGCGTCGCTGTGGGAGCTGGCGCGGTGAGCCTGCATCGATTGACCCGATGCAGGGCAGCGAAAAGCTCTGCTTTCCCGCACCCCGGGGAGCTGGCGATAGTGAACGGAAGCGACGAAAGGCGGTTCCGGGAATGAACCACGGCGACTGGGTGCACGAGGCCGCGCGACTGCGGCCCCGCACAGCGGCCTTTGTGGACGGTGACTGGCTCGAAGCCAAGTCCGGCAAGACTTTCGCCGACGTCAACCCCGCCACCGGGCACCCAGTCGCGCACGTGGCCGAATGCGGCCGGAACGAGATCGACGCCGCGGTCGCCGCCGCGCGACGCGCGTTCGAGGACGGCCGCTGGTCCGGCTCGCGGCGGCCGAGCGCAAGAAACGGCTGCTGAGGCTGGCCGAGCTGATCACGGTGCACGGACCGGAACTGGCGCTCTGCGACGCCCTGGACGTCGGCCGTCCGATTTCGGACACGTTCGGCCAGGACGTGCCCGCGACCGCCGAATGCTTCGCCTGGTACGCCGAAGCGCTCGACAAGCGCTACGACGAGGTCGCGCCCACCCCTCCGGGCAATTTCGCGGCGATCCGGCGGGTGCCGCTCGGAGTGGTGGGCGCGGTCGTGCCGTGGAACTTCCCGCTCGACATCGCCGGGTGGAAGCTCGCCCCAGCGCTGGCAGCGGGCAACAGCGTCGTCCTCAAGCCCGCTGAACAGTCGCCGCTGTCCGCGCTGCGGCTGGGAGAATTGGCCGCGGAGGCGGGAATTCCGGACGGGGTGCTCAACGTCGTGCCCGGCTTCGGCGAGACCGCGGGGCAGGCGCTGGGACGGCATCCGGACGTCGACGTCCTCGCCTTCACCGGATCGACGCCGGTCGGCGGGCTGTTCCTGCGCTACGCCGGGGAGTCGAACCTCAAACAGGTCTGGCTCGAATGCGGCGGCAAGAGCCCGGTCGTGGTGTTCGCCGACGCCGACCTCGACGCCGCGGCGGACCTGGTCGCATTCGGGTTCTGCGCGAACTCCGGCCAGGTCTGTTCGGCCACGACCCGCCTGCTCGTCGAGGCATCGGCGGCGGACGAATTCCTCGCCCGTCTGCGGGAAAAGGTCGGCGAGTGGGTGCCCGGGGATCCGCTGGACCCGGCCACGAAACTGGGTCCGATGATCGACGAGAACGCCGCGGCGCGGGTGCTGGCTGCCGTCGAGGCAAGCAGCGGAACCGTCCTCGCGGGCGGCACGCGTCGCGGCGCGTTCCTGGACCCGACCGTCGTCACCGGCCTGGCCGCCGACGATCCGCTGGTCACCGACGAGTTGTTCGGGCCGGTGCTCGCCACGCTCCCGTTCGAGACCGAAGCCGAAGCGATCCGCCTCGCCAACGACACCCCGTACGGCCTCGCCGCGTCCGTCTGGACCCGCGACCTCGCCCGCGCGCACCGCGTCTCCGACGGAATCCACGCCGGGACCGTCTCGGTGAACACAGTGGACGCGCTCAGCACCGCGACCCCGTTCGGCGGCTTCAAGCAGTCCGGCTTCGGCCGCGACCTCTCCCTGCGCTCATTCGACAAGTACACCGGCCTCAAGACGGTCTGGACGGCCTACGCCTGACCGAGGTCGCGTCCGGTTTCCGCAGCCAGGTACCCGAGCAGCAACTCGCGTGTCCTGGCTGCGGACAGGCTGGTGTTGCGCCCGGCGAGATGCAGGCCGTAAGCGTCTTCCAGTGCCACCGCATTCGCCGCGATGTCCGCCGCGGGCGACCGCAACTGGAACGCCCCGGTGTCCTGACCATGGGCGAGCGCGGCCGAGTACAGCGACACCTCGCGGTCCCACAACGCTGTCATCAACACCGCGTGCGCCGGGTTGCGCGCCGCGTGGACGTGCATTTCGTACAGCACTCGGCTCAGCGGATCGCCCTCCCCCGCCGGGAGCCCCGCGTCGACCAGCCGCACCAGCCGCCGGACGGGATCGTCCTCGGCTTCCGCGGCGCGCGCTCGCGCCCAGTAGAACCGGTCGACCGCGTCGCGGTGCAGTTCGAACAGCAGGTCGTCGAGGTCCGGGTAGTAGTAGCTGACCGAGCCTGCCGACAGCCCGGCCTCCTCGGCGACGTCGCGCACGCGGAGCCCGGCCAGCCCCCGCGTCCGGATCGCGCGGGCGGCCGCCGCCACCAGCTCGTCGCGCCGCTTCGCCTGGTCCTTGGGTCGTGCCACGTCCAGGATTATTGATGACGTGCATCGAAAAACCCAGTACCGGTTCCGGAGAACCCACCCGGTAAGGGCCTTGCCTCCCGGACCGGCAGCGCGCATTCTTTGCGACAGACCGCAAAGAATGAGGAGACGCGCATGGCCCACCCCCTCTCGCGCCTGACCGAAGACGAGGTCGCCCGCAACCGCGCGCTGCTGGCCGGAGCCGGGATCGCGACCGAGAGCACCCGGTTCGCGCTCGTCTCGCTGCTGGAACCGGCGAAAGCGGCCGTGCTGGCCTGGCAGCCGGGCGACCCGGTCGACCGCCGCGTCCGTTCGCTGCTGCTCGACCGGCGGACCGGCGCGGTGCGCGAAACGGTCGTGTCGCTGACCAGCGGCGAGGTCGTGGCCGACCGGGCGGTGGACGTCGTCGCCGAGGGGCAGCCGCCGATCCTGCACGAGGAGTTCGACCTGGTCGAGGAGATCCTCTGGAAGGACGAGGCGTGGAACGCGGCGATGCGCCGCCGCGGCATCGACGAACCCCGTTCGGTCCGGATCTCCGCCCTGAGCGCCGGATGCTTCGACATCCCCGGCGAGACCGGGCTGCGGCTCGTGCGCTGCCTGGCGTTCCTGCAGCTCAACAAGGACGACAACCTCTGGGCCCACCCGATCGACGGCGTCGTCGCCTACGGCGACCTGATCGCCGGCCGCGTGCACGACCTCATCGACGACGGCCCGGCCGACATCCCGCGCACCGCCTACGACTACCACCTCGACGGACCGGTCCGCGACACGCAGAAACCCATCGTGATCACCCAGCCCGAGGGGCCGAGCTTCACTGTCGACGGCGACGTCGTCACGTGGGAGAAGTGGCAGTTCCGGATCGGCTTCAACGCGGTCGAAGGCCTTACCCTGCACCAAATCGGCTTCCAGGACGGCGACCGGCTGCGTCCGGTCGTCTACCGCGCTTCGGTCGCCGAGATGGTCGTGCCGTACGGGGATCCGAGCCCGGTCCGGTTCTGGCAGAACTACTTCGACGCAGGCGAGTACTCGCTGGGCAAGGAAGCCAACTCGCTGACGCTTGGCTGCGATTGCCTCGGCGAGATCCGCTACTTCGACGCCGTCCTGCACGACGACGACGGCCATCCGCACACCATCGCGAACGCGATCTGCATGCACGAGGAAGACGCGGGCGTGCTGTGGAAGCACACTGACCACTACAACGGCAGTGTTTCCACCCGCCGGCAGCGTCGGCTCGTCATCTCGTTCTTCGTGACGGTCGGCAATTACGACTACGGCTTCTACTGGTACCTCTACCTCGACGGCACGATCGAACTCGAGTGCAAGGCCACCGGGATCGTCTTCACCTCAGCCTTCCCCGCCGACGACGACTACCCGTGGGCCTCCGAAATCGCCCCCGGCATCGGCGCGCCGTTCCACCAGCACCTGTTCTCCGCGCGGCTGGACATGATGGTCGACGGCCTCACGAACGCCGTCGACGAAATCGACGCGCAACGCGTCCCGATCGGCCCGGGCAATCCGCACGGCAACGCTTTCACCCGGAAGATCACCAGGCTGGCCAAGGAATCCGAGGCCGCCCGGCTCGCCGACGGCAACCTCGGCCGCACCTGGCGAATCAGCAATCCCGAGTCTCGCAACGCCCTCGGCAAGCCCGTCGGGTACACGCTGCATCCCGAAGGCCAGCCGCCGTTGCTGGCCGACGACGCATCCTCGATCGCCCGCCGCGCCGCCTTCACCCGCAAGCACCTCTGGGTCACCGCGTATGCCGAGGACGAACGCTTCCCGGCGGGCGAGTACGTCAACCAGAACGACGGCAACACCGGCATCGACACCTGGATCCAGGCCGACCGCGACCTCGACGGCGCCGACCTCGTCGTGTGGCACACCTTCGGGCTCACCCACTACCCGCGCACCGAGGACTGGCCGATCATGCCTGTCGACCACACCGGGTTCACGCTCAAGCCCAGCGGATTCTTCGACGTCAACCCCGCGCTGGACACGCCCGCGCCGAAACCGCAGCATCCCGGCTGCTGCCACTGAGGCAGGATGTCGGCATGAGCGAGCCTTCCTTCACCCTCGTGCAGCTGCGCTATTTCGAGGCGGCGGCGCGGCACCTGAGCATGACTGCCGCATCGAAGGAGCTGATGGTTTCGCAGTCGGCCGTTTCGACGGCGATCGCGCAGCTGGAGAAGGAAATGGGCGTGCAGTTCCTGCTGCGACACCACGCCCGCGGGCTCAGCCTGACCACCGCCGGCGAGGAGTTCTACAAGCGGGTGCTGGATTTCCTGGCGCACGGCGCGGAGCTGGTCGAAACCGCGCGGCAGTCCGGCACCGACCTGGTCGGCACGCTCACCGTAGGCTGCTTCACCACGCTCGCACCGTTCCGCCTGCCGAGCCTGCTGGCCGAGTTCGAAACCCGGCATCCGCGCGTGCACGTGTCCCTGCGCGAGGGCGAGCACAAGGCGCTCAAGGCCGCGTTGCGAGCGGGCGAGACCGAGCTGGCGATGCTGTACGGCTACGACCTCGACGACGACATCGACCGCGAGGTGGTCGGCACCGCCGCGCCGTACGCGCTCGTCTCCGAGGACCACCGGCTCGCCCGGCGGAAGAACCGCAAGGTGTCGCTGCACGAGCTGGCGGAGGAGCCGATGGTGCTGCTCGACCTGCCGCACAGCCGGGAGTACCTGCAGTCGATCCTGAGCAACGCCGGGGTGGCGCCGCGGGTTCGGCACCGGACGAGCGGATACGAGACAGTGCGGGCGCTGGTGGCTTCCGGGCACGGCTTCGCGTTGCTCAACCAGCGCCCACCTGCTGACACGACTTACGCGGGGGCGAGCGTGGTGCCGCTCGCGCTGACGGACGATGTTCCGTCGCTGGAGATCGTGCTCGCGACGATGCGCGGGGTTCGGCTGACCCGGCGGGCGCAGGAATTCCGGGAGCTGTGCCGCGCGCAGTACTCCTCCTGAGCGAACATCCGCGTCAAAGCAGCCGCTCCAACGCCCGACGCGCGCGAGCCGCAGCCTGCACATCGCCGTGCAGCTGCCGGAAATGGTTCAGCGCCAGCATGATCGCGACGATCTCGTAGAGCAGCTGGTCGATGTCCGTGTCCGGCGGCAATTCCCCGAGGCTCACCGCGCGCCAGATGTTGACCCGCAGCTCCCGCTGCCAGAACGCGCTCATCCGGACGACGGCGTCGCGCACCGGTCCTTCGCGGCCGTCGAACTCGGCCGCCGCGGCGGTGAAGAAGCAGCCGCCGGGCAGCAGGTCGCGTTCCAGGTAGGAGATCCAGGCCTCCCCCGCCGCCCGGAGGTAGGGCAGGCCGCGCGGGACGCCGCGGGCGCGTTCAGGCACCTCGCGGACGAACAGCTCGGCGGCGGCGTCGATCACGGCCAGCTGCAGGCTCTCTTTGGTGCCGAAATGCCCGATCACGCCCGCCTTGCTCATCCCCAGCTCGGCGGCGAGCCGCCCGATGGTCAGCCCCTCCAGGCCTTCGGCGGAGGCGAGCACCAGGCCGAGGTCGAGGATGCGCTGCCGGGTGTGGCGGGTCTCGGCGGCGGTCTTCCGGGGACTCATGAAACCACTATAGATTACGAACGATCGGTCGCTATATTGAGCCGGACCCCGTGAGGAGACCCAGATGCCCGCTTCCCGCATCACCGCGCTCGGCCACCACCAGCCCGCCCGCGTGCTGACCAACGCCGACCTCGAAGACATGGTCGACACGACCGACGAATGGATCCGCCGCCGCACCGGCATCGCCACCCGGCACATCGCGGACGGCTCGGTCGCCGACCTGGCCGCCGAAGCCGCCGCGAAGGCGCTCGCCGGGGCCGGGCTCGAACCCGGCGAGATCGGCCTGGTCGTGGTCGCCACCTGCAGCGCGATCGACCGCTGCCCGTCGATCGCCGCCCAGGTCGCGGGCCGTCTCGGCATCCCGGCCGCGGTCTGTTTCGACCTCAACAACGGCTGCGCCGGCTTCTGCACCGCGCTCGCCACCGCGGACCACGCCGTCCAAGCCGGCGCGGCCCGGCACGCGCTGGTCATCGGCGCGGAGAAGATGTCGGACATCACCGACTGGACCGACCGCAGCACCTGCGTCCTCCTCGGTGACGGAGCGGGTGCCGCAATCCTCAGCACGGCCGACGCTCCGGCGGTCGGCCCGGTCGTCTGGGGCTCCGACCCGACGCGCCGGCAGCTGGTCCGGCTCGTGGACGAATGGCAGCCCGCGTTCGCCCAGGACGGCCAGTCGGTGTTTCGCTGGGCGACCCAGGAACTGCCCGCCGTCGCGGCGGAAGCCTGCGCTCGCGCGGGCATCGCCACCACCGACCTCGCCGGAGTCGTCACCCATCAGGCGAATCTGCGGATCATCGAGGCACTGACCGCCCGGCTCGAACTGCGCGAGGACGTGGTGATCGGCCGTGACGTGGTGGATTCCGGCAACACGTCGGCGGCGTCCGTCCCACTCGCACTGTCCAAAATGGTCTCGCGCGGCGAGCTGCCGTCCGGCGGGCCGGTGCTGCTGTTCGCCTTCGGCGGCGGGCTCTCCTGGGCCGGACAGGTCGTGACGTGTCCGTGAAGGACCTGGGCCCGGCGAAAACGGTCCAGGTCAGCGTCCGGCACCGCATTCATTCGCGGGCGCCGGACCGCAGCCTGGCCGCCGTCGAGGGCTGGCTCTGATACCCGCGCTGAATCGCCACGTGATCCGCCACGAACTTCGCGTCGTGCCAGACGCCCCAGATGAAACTCGACCCGCGCCGCGCCAGCCACGGCAAGCCGATGAAGTACACGCCCGGCTCCACCGACACTCCGCGACGGTGCTTCGGCCGCCCGTTCTCGTCGAAGGCGTCCACCTGCAGCCAGCTGTAGTCGACGGCGAACCCCGTGGCCCAGACGATCGAGGTCACCCCGGCCGCGGCCAGATCCAGTTCCAGCAGCGGATCGGTGACGCACGCCGGGTCCGGGCCCAGGTCGCGGGCGGACGGTTCCTCGGGCAGGTCGAGCCCGTTGCGAGCCACGTAGGCGTCGGCTTCGTCAAGCAGGGCAAGGTAATTCTCGTCTCCCGCCGCGATGTTCTTCGCCAGGTCGGTCGCGAAGCTGAGCTTGCCGCCGACGTACGCGCCGGTCATCCCGACGAGCGTGATGCCGAGCCCGGCCAGCGCGCGGAAGTCCACGGTGTGCCCGCCGCGCGCGCCGCTCACCGCGATGGTGACGTGTTCCGCTCCGGCGGGCGGCGTCTCGGCGTCCCACTTGCCCAGAACGCCCAGCCACCAGCAGAAGTCGCGGTCGCGGTAGCTGCGCGGCGGCCGGTCGTGCGGGCCGACCGACAGGTACACCTCGCGTCCGGACCGGCGAAGTTCCTCGGCGATCTGCACGCCTGACGAACCCGCGCCGACCACCAAGACCGCGCCTTCGGGAAGCTGCCCGGGGTTCCGGTACCCGCTGGAATGCAGCTGCACCGGCCCGGCGTCGGCGGGGACGATCGGCGGGATCACCGGACGCTGGAACGGGCCCGTCGCGGCGATGACGTACCGGGCGTCGAGGGCGCCGTCCGAGGTTTCGACGCGGAATCCGGGCCTGCCCTCGTGCCGCCGCACGGACGTCACCTCGACCCCGGTGCGGACCGGAGCGGCGATTTTTTCCGCGTACGCCTCGAAATAGTTCGCGACCTGCTCCTTCGACGCGAACTCGCCGGGGGCCACGTCGGGGAATTCCAGGCCGGGGAACCGGTCGTGCCACGCCGGGCCGTTCGCGACGAGCGAGTCCCACCGTTCCGAGCGCCAGCGTTCGGCGATCCGGTTCCGTTCCAGGACGACGTGCGGCACGCCGCACTCGCTCAGGTGCTCGCTCATCGCCAGGCCGGCCTGTCCCCCGCCCACGACGAGGGCCTCCACCTGTTCGCTCGACATCCCAGACCTCCGCTCCGGCTCCGGCGCGGTTCAGCGCCGTCTCCCCGGATCCTCACGGCCCGCACTGCCCGTGTCCAACAGATGTTTCCGGCACTCAAGATCTGTTTTCCCGATGCAGAGTGCATCGATCCAACCGATGCATTGGTCCGGAAACATCTACTGGACAGAACCTCGGCGGCGCGGTCAGGCTGAGGCGTCCGACGACCGCCGCACGGAAGGCCCCGCAGTGACTGTCCACCGTCGCATCCGCCCGTTCAACACGCGGGACACCTACCCGGAGCAGAACCTCGACAACGACCTGTGCCAGGCCGTCGTCGCCAACGGCACGGTCTACGTGCGCGGCCAGATCGGGCAGGACCTCGACACGAGCGAATCGGTCGGGATCGGCGACGTCGCCGCGCAGGCCGAACAGGCGATGGCGAACATCAAGATGCTGCTCGAAGAAGCGGGCAGCCGGATGGAGCATCTGGTCAAGCTCACCATCTACCTGGTCGACCCGCGCTACCGCGAGGCGGTCTACCGCACCGTCGGCCGCTGGACCAAGGGCGTGCACCCGATCTCGACCGGCGTGGTCGTGTCCGCGCTCGCCCGGCCGGAGTGGCTGTGCGAGATCGACGCCATCGCGGTGATCCCGGAGGAGGAGAAGTGACCTTTTCGATCGTCGCCCGCGACACGTCCGGCGGCACCGTCCGGTTCGGCATCGCGGCCAGCTCGTCCAGTCCGGCGGTCGTCGCCCGGGTCGCGCACTTGCGCCCGGGCCTCGGCGCGGCGGCCTCGCAGAACATCACCGACCCGCGGCTCGGCGGACGCCTGCTGGACCGGCTCGCCGAGCACGGCGACCCGGAGAAGGCGCTGGCCGAGGTCACGACGGCGGCGGAGCACATCGAGTACCGGCAGTTGACCGTGCTCGGCCAGACCGGGCCCGGTTTCGCCTACAGCGGCTCGGAAACCCTCGGCACGCACGCGTCGGCGACAGCGGACGGCGTGGTGGTGGCGGGCAACATGCTGGCGGGCGACGACATTCCGCAGTCCATGGTGGACGCTTTCGCCGACGCCACGGGCGAGCTGGAACAGCGGCTCGTCGCCGCGATGCGGGCCGGGCTCGCGGCGGGCGGCGAGGAAGGCCCGGTTCGGTCGGCCGGGCTGGTCGTGGTGTCCGCGGCGGACTGGCCGGTCACCGATCTGCGCGTGGACTGGGCGGACGAGCCGATCGAGCAGCTCGCCGAACTCCTCGACGTCTGGCTCCCTCAGCGCGACGACTACGTCACCCGCGGCCTGAACCCCGCGGCCGCGCCGTCTTACGGCGTGCCGGGAGACGAGTGATGGCCACGCCCAAAGCGGCCGCCCGCACCGTGGTCGAGCGGCACGCCGACGAGCTGATCCAGCTGTCCGAGCGTCTGCACGCGGACCCGGAAACCGCGTGGGAAGAGCATCGCGCGGCCGCCGCGGTGCCGGAACTGCTCGACCGGGCCGGGTTCGCGGTCACGGCGAAGTACCTCGGTCTGGACACCGCGTTCCACGCCAGCTTCGGCTCCGGGCCCAAGCGGATCGCGCTGTGCGCCGAGTACGACGCCCTGCCCGGCCTGGGCCACGCGTGCGGGCACAACCTCATCGCGGCCAGCTCAATCGGGGCCGCGCTGGGGCTCGCCCAAGTCGCCGACGACCTCGGGATCACCGTCGAGGTCTACGGAACCCCGGCTGAGGAGGGCGGTGGCGGGAAGATCGAGCTGCTGGAGCGCGGCGCTTTCGCGGGGGTCGACCTCGCGATGATGGTGCACCCGGCACCGGTCGACGTCGCCGAAGCGCGGCCGTTCGCCGTCAGCCACTCGAAGATTTCCTACACCGGCAAGTCCGCGCACGCGGCCGCGTATCCCGAAGCCGGGGTCAACGCCGCCGACGCGTTCACCGTCGCCCAGGTCGCGATCGGGCTTCTGCGGCAACAACTTCCCGCCTCGGCACGCGTGCACGGGATCGTGACGCACGCCGGGGACGCCCCCAACGCGATCCCCGAGCACGCGTCCGGCCGGTGGTACGTGCGAGCCGAGACGCTGGCGGAACTGTCCGAATTGGAGCCACGCGTCATGCGGGCTTTCGAAGCCGGGGCACTCGCCACCGGTTGCGAGCTGAGCGTCGAGCCGGAAAGCAAGCCGTACGCCGAATTCCGCGCCGATGAACCGGCTTTGGCCGCCTACCGCGCCAACGCCCTCGAACTCGGCCGCGAGTTCGCGCCGGACGGCACGGCGTCGCGGATGAACCGCGCGTCCACCGACATGGGCAACGTCTCGCAGGTCGTGCCCGCGATTCATCCCTACATCGGCATCGGGTCGCTGCCCGCGATCAACCACCAGCGCGAATTCGCCGCGCACTGCGTCGGCGGCACCGCGGAGCGCGCCCTGCTCGACGGTGCTATCGCGCTGGCGTGGACCGGCGTCGACCGCACCCTCTGAACCTCCTGCACCGGGAAGGACACCGATGTCCAGCACCCGCTCCGAGCACGACATGCTCGGCGAAATCAGCGTGCCCGGCGACGTCTACTACGGCGCGCACACCGCCCGTGCGCTGGTCAACTTCCCCATCACCGGCGAAACCCTCGCCGACCGGCCGCATCTCGTCGCCGCGCTCGCCACCGTCAAGGAGGCCGCCGCGCGCGCCAACGCGGAGGTCGGCGCCCTCTCGCCGGAGCGCGCCGCGGCGATCGGGCAGGCGTGCGCGGAAATCCGGGGCGGTCGGCTGCACGACCAGTTCGTCGTCGACCTCATCCAGGGCGGCGCCGGGACGTCGACGAACATGAACGCCAACGAGGTCATCGCCAACCGCGCCCTGGAACTGCTCGGCCACGCCCGCGGCGAGTACACCGAGCTGCATCCGCTCGACCACGTCAACCTCGGCCAGAGCACCAACGACGTCTACCCCACCGCGGTCAAACTCGCCCTCGACCGGCATCTCGCCGAACTGCTCGCCGCGCTCGCCGGGCTGCGGGAAGCGTTCGCGGACAAGGCGATCGAGTTCGCCGACGTCCTCAAGATGGGCCGCACCCAGCTGCAGGACGCCGTACCGATGACGCTCGGCCAGGAGTTCGGCGCGTTCGCCGCCACGCTCGGCGAGGACGAACAGCGGCTCGCCGAAGCCCGGTTGCTGCTGCACGAGCTGAACCTCGGCGGCACCGCGATCGGCACCGGCCTCAACGCGCGTCCCGGGTACCGCGAGCGGGCTGTCGCGCATCTGCGCGAGCTGACCGGCATCGCGACGCTCGTCTCCGCGCCCGACCTGATCGAGGCGACCCAGGACGTCGGCGTGTTCGTGCAGCTGTCCGGCGTGCTGAAACGCGTGGCGGTCAAAATGTCCAAGATCTGCAACGATCTCCGGTTGCTCTCGTCCGGGCCGCAGGCCGGGTTCGGCGAGATCGCACTGCCCGCCCGGCAGGCCGGGTCCTCGATCATGCCGGGCAAGGTCAACCCCGTCGTCCCGGAGACGGTCAACCAGATCGCCTTCGAAATCATCGGCCACGACGTGACGATCACGCTCGCTGCCGAAGGCGGGCAGCTCCAGCTCAACGCCTTCGAACCGGTCATCGCGCGAGCGCTGACCGCCGGGCTCGACCACCTCACTGCCGGTGCCCGGGTGCTCGCCGAACACTGCGTACGCGGCATCACCGCGCGCCGAGAGCACCTCGCCGACCTCGTCGCCACCTCGACCGGATTGGTTACCGCGCTGAGCCCGGCGCTCGGCTACGAAACCGCGTGCGGGCTCGCCCTGGAAGCGCACCAAACCGGGCGTCCGGCTTTGGAACTGGTGCGGGAACGGCGGTTGCTGACCGACGACCAGGTGGGCGCGCTGATCACCCCGCAGGCGCTCACCGGCGGGCCGTCCCGCACGTGAACACGGTGTTTCGCCGCCGTCAGACCCTCGTATCGGCACAGCTCAGCGCTTCTGCATAACTCGAACCGATGCATTGCTTTGCTTATTACTTCTTGTTAGATGCCGTGGGCCGCTCTTAGCGTCCTCCCGGAGAACCGGTCCAAGGAGGCCATTCATGACCGCATCCGACGCCTCTCCGGCGCCCGACCTCGCCGAACAGAGCGCCGATCCCGCGACGCTGCGCCGCAGTGTCGCGGCCGGTGCCGTCGGCGTCTTCGTGCACTGGTTCGACTGGGCCGCCTACGCCTACCTCGCCGGCACCATCGCCTCGGTGTTCTTCCCGGCGGGCAACTCGACCGCGGGCCTGCTCGCGGTGTTCGGCGTCTTCGCGGTGTCGTTCGGCATCCGGCCGGTCGGCGCGCTGATCTTCGGGCCGCTGGGCGACAAGATCGGCCGCAAGCGCACGCTGTCCGTGGTCATCTTCGTGATGTCCGGGGCCACGCTCGTGATCGGCCTGCTGCCGGGCTACTCGACGATCGGCATCGCGGCCCCGATCCTGCTGGTGCTGCTGCGCCTGCTGCAGGGCCTCGCCGCGGGCGGCGAATTCGGCAGCGCGGCCAGCTTCCTGGCCGAGTACGCGCCGCGGCGGCGTCGCGGTTTCGGCGTCAGCTGGCTCGAAGTCGGTTCGCTGCTGGGCTTCCTCGCCGGTTCGTTCGTGTTCCTGCTGCTGTCGATCGGACTGACGAACGCGCAGCTGGCGTCGTGGGGCTGGCGCGTCCCGTTCCTGATCGCCGCGCCGCTGGGCATCATCGGGTTCGTCATCCGCAGCAAGATCGAGGACACGCCCGAGTACCGCGCCCTCGAAGCGACCGACAACGTGCCCCGCAGCCCGGTCCGGGAACTGTTCCGCCACAACAAGAAGCAGCTGCTCCAGGCGGCCGGGCTGATGACGATGATGCACGTGCCGTTCTACGCCGTGCTCACCTACCTGGTCACCTACGAGACCGACTACCTCGGCCATTCGTCCGGCAGCGCGGCGGCACTGTCCACGGTGATCTCGCTCGTCGGGCTGGTCCTCGTGCCGTTCTTCGGCCGCCTTTCCGACCGGGTCGGGCGACGGCCGGTCCTGATCGGCGCGGGCTCGGCGCTGTTCGTCTTCGCGATCCCCGCGTACCTGCTGATGCGCACCGGCCTCGTCGGCACCTGGATCGGCGGGCTCGCCCTCGGCGCGATCCTGGCGGCGATCCTCGGCACCTACGCGGTGTGGTCGGCGGAGATCTTCCCGACCCGCACCCGGCAAAGCGGACTGTCCATCGCGTACAACATCACCGCCGCGCTGTTCGCCGGCACCGTGCCGTACCTGATGACCGTCCTGATTTCCGCGACCGGCAGCACGCTCGTGCCCGGCCCGTACCTGATGGCCGCCGCGGCGGTCGGTCTCGTCGCCGCGTTCTCGATGCGCGAGACCGCCGGAACCCCGTTGCTGCACAAGGAAGACCTGGAGAACACCGAAGCCTGACTCCCCCTCGATTCACCAAAGGCGGTGAAGCGTGTCCGAACCCACCTTCGTCAACAGCGAATCCGGAAACCTGCGCCGGAATCTGCGCCGGATCGACTCGATCTTCCTCGCGATCGCGGCCATCATCTCGGTGGACACCATCGGCCAGATCGCGACCTCGGGGGCGGAGGCGGTCACCTGGACCGCCGTGCTCCTCGTGCTGTTCCTGTTCCCGTACGGCCTGGTCATGGCCGAACTCGGGAGCGCGTTCCCGGCGGAGGGCGGGCCGTTCGTCTGGCTGCGCCTCGCGTTCGGGAAGCTGCCCGCCGCGCTCGGCACGCTGCTGTACTGGATCACCAACCCGGTGTGGCTCGGCGGATCGATCACCTTCCTCGCGGCGGCGACCTGGCAGCAGTACCTCGTCCCGGCCTCGCCGGGCGGGTTCGCGGACTACGCGTTCAAGCTGGTTTTCATCTGGCTGGCGATCCTCGGCGCGGTGGTCAGCCTGCGGTACGGCAAGTGGTTCATCGCCGCTGGGGCCTTGCTGAAGGTCGGACTCGTGGTGCTTTTCGCCGTCACCGCGGCGATCTACGCGGCGCGCAACGGCGTCCACGGCTCGCTGGCCTTCTCCCCCACCATCGGCGGATTCCTCGCCGTGGTCCCGGTTCTGATGTTCGCCCTCGTCGGCTTCGAAGCGCCCAACGGCGCCGCGGAGGAGATGCACAACCCACGGCGCGATGTCCCGATCACGGTCGGCGTTTCCGGTCTCGTGTCGGCGTTGTGCTACCTGGTGCCGGTTTTCGGGATCGTGCTGGTGATGCCGCCGGACAAGATCAACGGGCTCGGCGGGTTCCTCGACGCGGTGCGCCAGGTGTTCTCCGTCTACGGCGGCGCTGCGGACGGGATGCTGACGCTCGCCGCCGTCGTGTTCATTTTCGTCCTGCTCAACCAGGGCTGCTCGTGGATGATCGCCTCGGACCGCATCCAGGCGATGGCCGCCGTCGACGGCGCGTTCCCGCGGTGGTTCGGGGCGTTCCATCCGAAGCTCAACACACCGTTGCGGGTCAACCTGCTCTCCGGCGTGGTCGCGACCGCGTTCACGGTGGTGGCGACGATCGTGCAGAGCAGTTCGGCCTCGGCGGTGTTCGCGGTGGTGCTCAACATCGCGGTGAGCACGCTGCTGCTGTCGTACCTGCTGATCTTCCCGACGATCCTGGTGCTGCGGCGGAAATACCCCGCGGCGGACCGCCCGTTCCGGGTTCCCGGCGGACGGATCGGGCTGTGGGTCAGCTCGGTGCTGATCTACGCGTGGATCCTGCTGGGCGCGTGGCAGACGGTGGTGCCCGGGGTGCTGGACCGCGCGCTCGGGGTCCCCTACGACTTCGAGGGCACCTGGGGCGTGTCGCGGCTGACCTTCGAGCTGTTCACCGCCGGAACGCTGGCGGTGCTGATCGGGTTCGGATTCGTCGGCTACCTCGTCGCCCGCAGGCAACCCGCGCCGGTCGCGGAAGTCCCGCAACCGGCGTAGGAGTCAGACCTTCCGGCCCACCACACCGGCCACGCACCGGGCGGCGTCGCTCAGCGGCTTCAGCCTCGGACCGTCCTGCCACCACTCGTCCGCGACGGACAAGCCGGGCCCGTCCGTCCGGCTCGGCGGGAGCAGTTCGAGACCGGGCAGCATCGCCTCGATCTCGGCGCGGGTCCGGAACCGCCCAGCGCCCAGCGGTCCGGACACGAGGATCTCCTCGATCCGCTTCGCGACCGCGGTCAGCTCCGGCACCTCGGGGTCGTAGAAGTGCGCCATGGCGACGTACGAACCGGGCGCGAGAGCGTCGATGTACTCGCGCATCACCTCGACCGCGCCGTCGCCCTCGTAGTGGTGCATGGTGCCGATGTGCAGGAGCGCGACCGGCTCGGAGAAGTCGATGTACTCGCGCACGGTTTCGTGCTGGAGGACGGCCCGCGGCTCGAAGATGTCGGCCTCGACCATGTGCGTGAAGTCGTTGTCTTCCAGCAGCGCGCGGCCGTGCGCGAGCACCACCGGGTCGTTGTCGACGTACACCACGTGCGCGTCGCGGTGGTAGCGCTGGACGATCTGGTGGGTGTTCTCGGCGGTCGGCAGGCCGGAACCGCAGTCGAGGAACTGGCGGATGTCGGTCTGGCTCGCCAGCATGCGCAGCACGCGGTTGTGGAAACCGCGGTTGCCGCGGGCGATGTGCACCGCCTCCGGAACCGCCGTGCTGATCTTCTCCATCACCGCGCGGTCCACCTCGTAGTGGTGGCTCCCGCCGAGGAACCCGTCGTAGATCCGCGCGATGCTCGGGCGGTTCGGGTCCACCCCCACCGGCACCTGGCTGGGCGACAACGGGGACGACGAGCCGGTCATGGACACCTCGCGGAGCGGTCGGTCGGCAGTGACCTACTCAGAGTAGTACTGCCGCTCAGCCGTGCCAGCGGCGCGGCCCGTCGCCGTTGCCCCACTGCTCCATGTACGAGCTGACCGCCGAGCGGAACGCGTCCTCCATCGAGTCGTGGGACTGGTCCCGGCTGTCCTGCTGCGGGTTCTGCGTCGGCTGGACGCGCGGCGGCGCGGTCGTCGCGGGACGGCTGCTGGCCCGGATCACCGTGTCGCGCACCTGGTCGCTCGCCGGCGCCGGGGACGCGCTGAGCGTGCTCACCGCGGGCGGCGCGGACGACGTGGTTCGGACCGGAGCGGGCGGCGGCTGCACCGGAGCCGGGCCCGTCCCGCCGGACGCCGACGGCCACAACGCCCACGAGCCCAGCCCCGCGCACACCACCACCGCGGCACCGGCGAAGAGGCCGTAGCGCGGCTTTCGCTGGGCGGGCGGCGCGGTCTCGGCGGCCGGCGCGGGCGGATCGGCGGCGGGCGCCGGGCCGCGTTTGGCGAGCTGTTCGGCCGGGGAGCCGGTCGAAACGTCGAGGACCCCGCCGAACGCCGAGGTCGGTTCGTCGGCGCTGTCCGCCCGGCGGCGCACCAGCGGCGGGGGTTCGCTGCCGTCGATCCGGGGCATCGGCGCCGTCTCGGACAGCCGCACGAGATTCGCGACCGACTCGAGGTCGCTGCCGGACTCCGGGTTCCCCATCCAGACCTCCACCCCTCCGGGGCCGCGCGTCCGCGGCGCTTCCGGCGCGCCAGATCCTAGGGACCCCCGGTCCGCGCTGTAAACCCGGCTCGGGCGTGATCCAGTACGCTCGACGGGTTTCCGGCCCGGGGAGGAGGCCCGCGATGCGGCCGTTTTCGGTCGAACCCGACGCGACCGGCATGCTCGACGCCGGCGACGGACAGCAGATCTACTGGGACGCCAGCGGCTCCGGCAAGCCGGTGCTGTGCGTGCACGGCGGCCCCGGCGGAGGCGGCGGCAGCTTCGGCCGCAGCGGCTTCGACCCGGAGAAGTTCCGCGTCGTGGTGTTCGACCAGCGCGGCTGCGGACGGAGCACGCCGAGCGTCGCGGACCCGGCGGTGAGCCTGGAGCACCAGACCCTCGACCGCCTGATCGCCGACATGGAGCGGCTGCGCGTCCACCTCGGCTTCGAGAACTGGCTGCTCTACGCCGGTTCCTGGGGCGCGACGCTCGCGCTGGCCTACGCGCAGCGGCATCCGGAACGCGTCAGCGGCATCGTGCTGGTCGCCGCGTTCACCTCGTCGCCGGACGAGATCGACTGGCTCTACCGCGGCGTCCGGCGGCTGCTGCCCGCGCAATGGGAAGCGTTCCGGGCAGGCGCGCCCGACCCGGACGGAGACCTCCTCGCCGGGTACTCGCAGCTCCTCGCCAGCCCGGACCGCGCGGTGCAGCTCCGCGCCGCCCGCGATTGGTGCGCCTGGGAAGACGCGGTGATCTCGCACGAATGGGTCGGCGGACGAACCGGCCAGTTCAGCGCGGGCCCGGACGACGAACTGATCACCCTCGCCCGCCTCTGCGCGCACTACTACCGCCACCACGCCTGGCTCGAGGACGATCAGCTGCTGCGCGACATCCACCTGCTGCACGGCATTCCGGCGGTGCTGATCCACGGACGCGCCGACCTGAGCGCACCGCTGCGGAAGGCGTGGCAGCTCGCCCAGGCCTGGCCAGACGCCGAACTCGTCGTCATCGACGACGCCGGGCACACCGGAAGCCCCTCGATGGGGACGGCGGTGCTGAAGGCGATCGCCCGGTTCGAGGACCGCTAAGCCAGCACGCGATACCGCAGCCTCGTCCCCCGCTGCGCCAGCAACTCCAACCGCACCGGCGGGCCCGGCCGTTCGAACAGCCGCAGCCCGCCGCCGAGCAGCACTGGCATCACCACCACCACGACCTCGTCCAGCAGGCCAGCCTCCAGGCAAGCCCGCCCGACCGAAGCGCCCAGCACGTTCACCGTCTTCTCCCCCGCCGCCGCCCGCGCCGTCGCGACGCTTTCCTCCAGCGAGGAGCAGAACGTCACCCCGGGCACCGCGGGCGGGTCACCCCGGGTCAAGACCACCTGCGGCCCTTCCCATCCGCCGCCGAAAGCCTTGCCCTCGCCCTCGGTGCCGCGATACGGGTCGTCGCCGGAGAAAGTCCGGCGGCCGACCAGCAGCGCGCCGACCTCCGCGGCCAGGTCGTCGGCGGCCTCCCCGGTGTACGGCGCGAGCCATCCCATGTCCCCGCCGGGCCCGGCGATGAACCCGTCCAGCGACATCGCGGCGGAGTACAGCAGCTTTCCCATCTCAGCCCCTTCCGTTTTCCGTACCGACTCCCGGAAGGGCCGAAACTCATCGGTCAGCCGGACAGCGCGCGCCAAGCCTCCCGGCGTTCCCGCTGCCGTTCCGGATCCGCCACCGGGGCCGCGGCGACCAGGCGGCGCGTGTAGTCCTCCTGCGGCGAGCCCAGCACCGACGCCACCGGGCCCTCCTCGACCACCTTGCCGTGGTGCAGCACGACGACCCGGTCCGCGACCCGCTCCACCACCGCCAGGTCGTGGCTGATGAACAGGCACGCGAAGGCGAGTTCCCGCTGCAAGTCCGCCAGCAGGTCCAGCACCGAGGCCTGCACCGAGACGTCCAGCGCGCTCGTCGGCTCGTCCGCGATCAGCAGCCGCGGCCGCAGCGCCAGCGCCCGCGCGATCCCGACCCGCTGCCGCTGCCCGCCGGACAGTTCGTGCGGGTACCGGTTGCTCCAGCCCGGGTCCAGGCGCACGGCGGCGAGCAGTTCCGCGACCCGCTCCCGGTGCTCGCCGCGTTCGCCGTGCACCACCAGGGGTTCGGCGATGCTCGCGCCGATCGTCGCACGCGGGTTGAGCGCGGAGGCCGGGTTCTGGAACACGATCCCGATCTGCCGCCGGATCTCCCGCCGCTGCCGGGCCGACGCCCGCGCGACGTCCACGCCGTCGATCCGCACGGAGCCCGCCGAAGGAGCGACCAAACCGGTCAGCACGGACGAGATCGTGCTCTTGCCGGAACCGGATTCGCCGACGAGACCGAGCACCTCGTCGGTCCCGATGGTCAGCGACACGCCGTCGACCGCGCGCACCGGCGGGGCGCCGCCGCCGACCCGGTAGGTCACCGCGAGATCCTCCACCGACACCAGCGGAGCCGACGCCGGCCGCACCGCGCCGCCGGGCGCGGAACCCAGCGACAGCACCGAATCCAGCAGTTCCCGCGTGTAGTCGGCTTGCGGCGAGGCGAACAGCCCGGCCGCGGTGTTCTGCTCGACGACCCGGCCCTCGCGCAGCACCACGACCCGGTCCGCGACGTCCGCGACCACGCCCATGTCGTGCGTCACCAGCAGGATCGCCGTGCCGAGCCGGTCCCGCAGCGACCGCAGCAGCTGCAGGATCCCGGCTTGCACGGTGACGTCCAGCGCGGTCGTCGGCTCGTCCGCGACCAGCAGTTTCGGGTCGTGGATCAGCGCGATCGCGATGACCACCCGCTGCAGCTGCCCGCCGGACAGCTCGTGCGGGTACGCCCGCAGCACGCGCCGCGCGTCCAGTTCCACGAGCTCCAGCAGTTCCCGGGCCCGCTCGCGCGCCGCGGCCCGCGACACCTTCCGGTGCGCCCGGACCGCGTCCACGAGCTGCGTGCCGATCCGGAACACCGGGTTCAGCGCGCTCATCGGCTCCTGGAACACCATGCCGATCTCGCCGCCGCGCACCGCGCGCAGCGCCGGACCGTCCACTGTGTACAGATCGCGGCCGTCGAGCACCGCGGAGCCGGTCACCGTCGCGGTGTCCGGCAGCAGGCCGAGCAGCGACAGCGCGGTGACCGACTTGCCGGAACCGGATTCCCCGACGAGGGCGACGACCTCGCCGGGGCGCACGTCGAACGTCACCTCCCGCACCGCTTCGGCGGAACCGAACCGGACGGAGACGTCGCGCAGGGAAAGCAGCTGCTCGGACACGGGATTACTTCGCCAGGCCCATCTGGAGGTAGTTCGGGTACGCGGGGAACGCGCCGATCGCGAAATTGCCGACCTTCGCGCCGTGCAGGAACGAGTTGCGCGTGTAGATCAGCGGGACCACCGGCGAGTCCTGCATGATCCGCTTGTCGGCCTTGGCCCACAGCTTCCCGGCCGCGGCCGGGTCCACCGTGCCCTGCGCCTGCGTGATCAGCGCGTCCACCTCGGGCACCGAATAGCGCGACTCGTTGTACCCGCCGTTGCCGATCTCCGACGTGCCGAACAGCGGCTCGATGTTCGCGTTGGCGCTCGGGAAGTCCGGCTGCCACGAACCCAGCGTCAGGTCGTAGTTGCCGTCGTTGCCGGTGACCAGCGTGGTCCACGCCTCGTCGTCGAGCGGGCGCAGCTTCGCGCGGATGCCCGCCCGTTGCAGCGCGGCCTGGATCGCCTGCGCCTTGTCCGCCTCGTTGTTGGCCGTCGACACCGGGAAGTCCAGGTTGTCGATGCCGTTCGGGAAACCCGCTTCGGCCAGCAGCTGCTTCGCCTTCGCCACATCGCCGTTCGGCGGGGCCGGGTAGAGGTCGTACACCTCGCGCCCGGCGATGCCCTCGGTGATCAGCGTCGTCGCGATCGGACCGGCCAGGTCCGCGCTGCCCGCGGCGGCGACCTGGTAGGCGGTCTTGTCCACGGCGTACTGGAACGCCTGGCGCACCTTGGGATTCGCCAGCGGGCCGCGCTTGGTGTTCAGCGCGAGATAGGCCAGCGCGCCGGACTTCGACGTGACCAGCTGGTTCTTCGCCGCCGGGTTCGTGCGGATCTGCGCCAGCTGCGCCGGGTTCACGAACGACGAGCCGAACGCGAACGCGTCGTTGCCCTGGCTGGCCAGCAGCCGCTTCGCGACGACGCCGGTGTCCTGGCCCATCTGGATCACGACCGAGTCCGGCAGGCCGGTGCGCGCGAGGTCGGTCTTGGCGTCCCAGTTCGGGTTCCGGACGAACTTGACCTGCACGCCCTTCTGGTACGTCTCGACCTGGTACGGGCCGGACGCGACCGGCTTCGTGTCGTAGGTCGCGTCGGTGCCCTTGCCCTTCGGCACCGGCGCGAACGCGGGCATGCTCGCGATCCACGGCCAGTCGCCGTACGGGCGGGCCAGGCGGAACACGATCGTCTTCGGGTCCGGCGTCTCGATCGACGCCAGTTCGCCGCCCTTGAACGGGCCCTTGTAGCCGGGGCCGCCGGCGAGCAGGTTCTTGTGGTAGCCCAGTCCGCCGGAGAACGCCGAGTCGAACGACCGCTCGATGCCGTACTTGATCTCGGCGCTGGTGATCGGCGTGCCGTCGGCCATCTTCAGGCCGTCCTTGAGCGTGTAGGTCCAGGTCTTGCCGTCCGCGCTCGCCCGGCCGGTGTCGGTGGCGAGGTCCGGGACCACGGTCGCCGGGCCGTCCCCGGCGGTCTTCCACGCGGTGAGCCTGCGGTGCACCAGGCTGATGGTGGTGATCGCCAGGTTCTGGCTCTTCGCCGGGTCGAGGTGCTGCGAGGTGGTGTCGCTGAGGATGTACAGCGTGCCGCCGGACGAAACCGCGACCGCTCCCCCGCCGCCGGACTGCTCGTTCGCGTTGCACGCGGCGAGGAACGCCCCTGCCCCGGTGACCGTGGCGGTGATGCCGAGCGCCTTCAGGAAGTCCCTGCGATCCATGGTTTTTCCGTTCCCTTTCTCACGAACCGAGCCGAGCGCGGGGGTCGAGGACCCCGTAGAGCACGTCCACCGCGAAGTTCGCGAGGACGACGAAGAAGGCGGCGAACAGGCTGACGCCCATCAGCACCGGCAGGTCCACCTGGTGCACGGCGTCGACGAGCAGCCCGCCGAGACCGGGCAGCGCGAACACCCGCTCGGTGATCACCGCGCCGCCGAGCAGCGCGCCGAGGTCGACCGCGAACACCGTCACCACCGGCAGCAACACGTTGCGCAGCGCGTATTTCCCGACGACCGTCCGCTCCGGCAGGCCGACCGCCCGCGCGGTGCGGATGAAGTCCTCGCCCATGATTTCGAGCATCTGCCCGCGCGAGAGCCGGGCGTACACCGCGGCGTTGATGAACGCCAGCACCAGCCACGGCAGCACCAGGTGCCACGCCCAGTCGACCGGGCTCTGCGCGAACGTCACGTAGCCGCTCACCGGCACCACGTCGAGCGTGAAACCGAACAGCAGAATTCCCAGCAGCCCCACCAGGTACGCGGGCGCGGACACCCCGGCGAGCGTCACCGTCATCGCGGCCCGGTCGGCGAACTTCCCGCGCCGCAGTGCGGAGAACACTCCGGTCGCGACCCCGGCGATCAGCCAGATCACCGATGCGCCGATGGCCAGCGAGACGGTGATCGGCAGCCGGTCGCCGATCAGCGTCAGCACCGGTTCGCTCTGCTGGAACGAGTAACCGAAGCAGGGCGCGGAGCAGACGATCGCCGTCACGCCGGCGCCGAAGGTGCGGCCGGTGAAGATGCCGCCGAGGAAGTCGAAGTACTGCTGGATCCACGGCTTGTCGAAGCCCATGAACTCCCGCGCCAGCGCCAGGTTCTCCGGCGTGCACGGCTTGCCGCAGGACATGTACGCCGGGTCGGTGGGCAGCAGGTAGAACACCGCGAAGGTGCCGAAGCTGACCACGAGCAGCACGCCGAGCATGCCCAGCAGGCGGATGCCCACGAAACGCAGGGTGCGGTTCACCGGCGCACCGCCGTCTTCGGGTCGAGGGCGTCGCGCAGCCCGTCGCCGAGCATGTTGAACGCGAGCGTCGCGACGAACAGCGCGGCGCCGGGGAAAATGAGGAACATCGGATCGGTCTGCACCCAGTTGATCGCGTCGCTGATGGAACGGCCCCAGCTCGGCGTGGGCGGCGGGATGCCGACGCCGAGGAACGACAGCGCGGCTTCCAGCCCGATGTTGGCCGGGATGCTCACCGTCGCCAGCACGATGATCGGCGCCCACAGGTTCGGCAGCAGTTCGCGGCGGAAGACGTGCACGCCGCCCGCGCCGAGCGCCCGGGCCGCCTTGACGAAGTCGCGGTTGCGCAGGCTCAGCGTCTGCGCGCGGACCACCCGGGCCACCCGCGGCCAGCCGAACAGGCCGATCACCGCGATCAGCAGCAGCGGCCGCGGGATCGACTGCGGGGCGACCGCGCCGAGCGCGATCATGAAGATCAGCTGCGGGAACCCGAGCAGCACGTCGGTCACCCGGCTCACCGCGGTGTCCCACCAGCCGCCGAGGTACCCGGCGCTCGCCCCGAGCAGCACGCCCAGCAGCATCGACACCGCGGTCGCGGCGAGCCCGATCAGGAACGACGTGCGCGCGCCGTACGCGACGACCGCGAAGAGGTCCCGTCCGGTCAGCGGTTCGACGCCGAACCAGTGGCTGCCGCTGATGCCGCCGAGGAATCCCGCGCCGGTGCCGTCGGCCGGATTGAGCAGGTCGGTGTGGTACGTGTACGGATCCTGGCCCTCGATCAGGGCGAGCAGAGGAGCCGCGAGAGCGGTGACGATCACCAGCACGATGACGACCGCGCTGGCTTGCGCCCATCGGTCGTGCCGCAACGCGCGCCACAGGTTCCGGGAGGCCGGAGCGGCCGCCGGGACCCCAGCGCCGCCCGGCGACAGGATGTCGGACAACGGTTCCCTATGCAGATCAGCGTTACTTGACGACGTGACAGTAAAGAACCCGAAGGAAATTCACCACGGCGGCGGTGCCCTTCCCGGATCGTGAGACGCCGACAAGGTCTCGCCTCCCCCGGGAATACGCGGTGTTCGCGCAGGTCACCGGCGGTCGCGCGGCCCGGTCCAGTGGGCCGTGCGGACAGCTGTCCGGCCAGCCTTGTTGTCACTCGTTCGGACGCAGTCCCGGGACGGTCGGCTGACGCCGTTTGTGCCGCCGCCCGCCCGGCACTGGACTGGGCGCACGTAACCAGTCTCCTGTGGACGGAAGGACCCGCCGATGTTTCGCTGCTCGCGCAAGCTGGCCGGAGTGCTCGTTTTCACGGCCGTCTCGCTGGTCAGCCCGCCCGCTTCGGCGGCCAGTGCGGCGGTGAATGGCGGCGACGCGATGTACACCGTCTCGCCGGGCCCTGGGCGCGAGCCCTACTACTGCTCGGCCGGGTTCGCGATCCTGGTCAAGGACGTCCGGTACCTCCTGACCGCGGGGCACTGCACCGAGCACGGGCTCGACTGGAAAGACATCGGGCGCAATGTGGACAGCCACTTCCCGGTGACCGACTACGGCCGCGTCGAGGACCGCTCCGGTTCCGGGCACAGCCAGGTCGATCTGTACGACGGCAGCACCCAGCGGATCCTGCGCGCGGGCACCCCGCAGGTGGGGCAACTGGTCTGCAAGAGCGGCATGACGACCAAGAAGACCTGCGGAAAGGTCCTGGGCCTCAACCAGACCGTGAACTTCGGCGACGGCAAGCAGGTCGTCGGCACGATCGCCACGGACATCCCGGTCGGAGCCGGCGACAGCGGCGGCCCGTTGTTCTACGCCGGGGTCGGGTACGGGGTGCTGTCCGGCGGGAACAACCAGGTCAGCTTCTTCCAGCCGTTGCCGCCGGTGCTCGCCGCCTACGGAGCGACGCTCGCCTGAGCGCGCTGTGCGTCACGCGCTCGGAGCCTCCCCTGGGATCCCCGCGCGGACCTGCCGGTACAGCCGCGGGACCGTCGGCGCGGGCAGTGCCGACAGCCTCCGCGGGCTGGCGGATCCGGTCGCGGCCAGATCGCACAAGACGTGGTAAAGGTGGCTCAGCGCGCGCAAAGCCGGGTCTTTCGCCCGCTCTCCGGCGGCAGCCGGGGTATACGCGAACAGGGCGACGTCGGCGCGCGCCAGCGGGCCCTCCGCGGCCGGTCGACCCGTGCCCGGCGGAGCGGCGGTCAATTCCTCGACCGCCTCGGCGAGTGCGGCGCACGCCGCCACCGGGCCTTCGGGATGCCGGGTGCACGAACCGGGCGACCGCATCGCGACCGCGAGCGCCCTGCCGTGCGTGGTCAGCGCGGCGTAGAGCGACAACCGGTGCCGCAACCGGGGCGAGGTCGTGCCGCCGAGGACCGGGCGGGTGAGCGGGCGCGCGACCAGTGCGAGCTGGTACAGCCGGTGGTCGAGATCGCGGGCGAGGGCGTCGAAGTCCGCCTCTGCGCCGGGTTTCCGCTCGAGCCGGGCCGCGGCGGCGGTCAGCACCTCGTGCAGTGCGCCGAGGAGGTTGTTCCGTACCGTGCGCACAGTGTCCCGAGTGGACAATGGGGTGACGAGCAGCGCGACCAGCAGGCCGACCGCCGCGCCGATCGCGGTTTCCTCCAGCCGCAGCAGGAGCAGGCCGGGCGAGAACTCGTGCAGCACGCTGTAGAGCTGGCCGACCATGATGGTCACGAAGAAGATCATGTACGCGTACGACAGCCGGATCAGGTAGAAGCCGAAGAACATGCTCGCGCAGATGGTCGCCAGCACGGCCGCGGCGTTGCCCGCGGTCAGCGCCGCCAGGCCGATCGACGCGGCGAGTCCCACGAACGTGCCGAGCACCCGGTTGAAGCCCTTGAGGAAGGTTTCGGTGCGGGTGGCGGTGCCGGTGAACATGACGAACGCGGCCAGCACCGCCCAGTAGTAGCGGGCGTCGGACAACTGCTTGCCGGCCAGGATCGCCAGCGCGCCGGCGATCGCGCCCTGCACCGCCTGCCTGCTCACGAAATCCAGGCGGGACAACGGGTTCCACCCGGCGTGCCGCGCCGGGACCTCGCCCGCGGCCGCCGCCGAACCCGGCAGCGCGCCGAAGACCAGGCCCACCGCCGGCTGGAAATCGTCGACGGGTTCGGCCCCGGCCGCACCGGGCCGCCGCGCCCGTTCGAGCACCGGGGCCAGTTCGAGCGCGGCCGCCGCGAAGTGCCGGGCGGGCCACCACCCGCCCGCCGTGCCGCCCGTCCTCTCCGCCAGCGCGGCCAGCCGGTACGCGACCTGCGCCGCGCCCCGGTCGTCGTGCCGGGCCAGCCGGTCGGACACCTCCGCGGCCAGCACGGTCAGCCCGGAACCGCTGTCGACGAGCGCGCACGCGGAGGTCGCCAGCTGGTCGAGCAGATGGTGCGCGTCGACCATCGCGCGCCGCAGCGCGGCCGCCGAGAATCCATCCGGCACCGCACCGGGTTGTGCCGACCACGCCTCGATCATCAGCGCCGCTTCGGCGATCCGCGCCTGCCGCCGCTGCACTCGCCGCCGCAGCCGCGCGTCCTGATGTGGGTCGGGGCTGCTCAGCAGATCCGCGCAGGACCGGGCGAGCGCCCGGCCCCGTGCGTCGAACGCGCGCACCACCTGGCCGAGCGTGCGTTTCGGGCTGGTGCGCAACACCGTCAGCGACAACAGCAGCACCCACGCCGACGCCACCACCACGGCGAGCAGCAGGGAAGGCAGCGTCGCGACGCTCGCGTGCAGGAACGACGCGAAGAAATACCCCATCCAGGCCATGAAGCCGTAAAAGAAGAAAACCGGCCCGAACCGGCGGACGAACACCGCCAGGAACATCACCACGACGAACACGACGAGCATCAGGTCCGGATGCGCGCCGACCGCGGCTCCCGGCGCCATCCCGGCCCCGAACGCGACCGGGAAGAACACCGCGGTCTTCACCTTGGTCCACGCGGGCGAGTCGCCGAGGGCCATCGACCCCATCATCGCGACCACCGCACCGAGCAGCATCCCGACCAGCGCGCCCTTGGGATCCGCGCCGGTGAAATGCGCCAGCAGGTACTCCACCCCCAGCGCGGTGCCCATCGACACGGTCGCCGCGAGCGCCGAGCGCAACCGGCTCAGCCCCGGATCCGAGGCGGCCACCCGGTCCCGGATCTCCGTTGCCCTGGGCAGCATCCACCCCGCCTTCCCGTCCTCGTGCGCGATCACCGGTATGATACCGATATTTCCGCGACGCCTCTTCGGCTCATCGGAGGACCCGGGCCATGGACCAGCCCCCCGAACCGCTCGACGTGCTGGAACGCGCCACCGCGGTGCTGGTGCGCAATTTCGAGATGCTGCGCCGCCGCACCGACGTCTACGCCGAGCTGGACCAGGCCGAGTACCTGATCCTGCGCACGCTCGACGACCTGGGCCCCGCCGACATCGGCACCCTGGCCGGCGCGCTGGGCCTCGACCCGTCCACCGCCGGACGGCAGGTCTCGGCCCTGCTCCGGAAGGAACTGGCCGAACGCAACCCCGCCAGCGACGACCGCAGACGCTGCGTCATCACCCCGACCGACCACGGCCGCGACCTCATGCACCGCACCCGGGCCCGGCGACGATCCACCGTCGGGGAACTGTTGGGCGACTGGACCCCTGGCGAACTCGACACCTTCGCCGAACTGCTGACCCGCTACAACAACGCCGTCACCCGCCGCTACCTCAGCGACTGACCTCGTCGGACGGCTGCGCGACACCGAGATCGATCCAGAACCGGTCCTCGCCCCGCTTGCGACCGTCCGGCACGCCGCCGTTCGAGAGGATCACCCGTCGCGAGGGTTCGTTGTCCTCGGCGCAGGTCAGCAGGACGCGGTCCAGACCGAGGCCGCGGCATTCCGCGAGCCCGGCGGCCAGCATCCGCGTGGCATGGCCCTGCCGCCGCCACGGGGGCACTACGTGATACCCGATGTGCCCGCCCGCTTCGGCGAGTTCGGCGGTGAGTTCGTGCCGGACCACCAAGGTGCCCAGGTAGTACTCGCCGGAGACGTACCAGAAGATCGTGGACGGCACTCCCCACCGCTGCCGCACTCCGCGCCGGGCGGCGACGAACCCGGCGAAGTCGTCGCTCGCCTCGTCCAGCCATTCGGTCGGGCGGCCTTCGAGCAAGCAGTCAGCCTGCTCGCCGACGAGGTACGACGTCCGCACCGCAGTCGTGGGCAAGACGAGACGGGGCGGTTCGACGAGACGGATCATCGGGCCAGTCTTCCTGCCGAAAGCCCGCCGCACAGCTCATTTTCGCGTCCGGGCGTCACGCCTGCGCGAGGTCCGCGTGCCCCTCCCGCAGCGCGCGTTTCACGATCTTCCCGCTCGGGTTCTTCGGCAGCGCGTCCACGAACACCACGTACTTCGGGCACTTGTACCCGGCGAGGTGCTGCCGGGCGTGCGCGAGCACCTCGTCCTCGGTGAGCGTGACGCCCTCGCGCGGCACAATCGCCGCGGTGACCGCTTCGATCCAGTGCGGGTGCGCGACGCCGAACACCGCGACCTCGGCGATCCCGTCGAGCAGGTACAGGGCTTCCTCGACCTCGCGGCTCGCAACGTTCTCGCCGCCGGTCTTGATCATGTCCTTCTTCCGGTCCACCACCGAGAGATAGCCCTCCTCGTCCAGCACGCCGAGGTCGCCCGAGTGGAACCAGCCGCCCTCGAAGGCCGCCGCGGTTTTCTCCTCGTCCTCGTAGTAGCCGAGCGTCGCGTGCGGGCTGCGGTGCACGATCTCGCCGACCTCGCCGGGCGGCAGTTCGCGGCCGTCCTCGCCGACGATCCGGGTTTCGACGTTGATGGACGCCCGGCCCGCCGAACCGGCCTTCGCGAGTTGTTCGTGCGGGCGCAGGATCGTGGCGAGCGGGGCCATTTCGGTCTGGCCGTAGAAGTTCCACAGCTGCACGTCCGGCAGGCGGCGCGCGAGTTCGCGCAGCACCTCGGCGGGCATCGGCGACGCGCCGTAATAGCCCTTCCGCAGGCTCGACAGGTCGGTCGTGTCGAACGCCGGGTGGCGCAGCAGCGAGATCCACACCGTCGGCGGCGCGAACAGCTTCGTCGCGCGCTCCCGTTCCACCGCGGCCAGCAGCGCCGCCGGGTCCGGGCCGGGCAGGATCACGCTCGTCGCGCCGAGGTAGACGTCGACCGACAGGAAACAGTCCAGCTGCGCGCAGTGGTAGAGCGGCAGCGAATGCACCTCGATGTCGTCGCCGGTCATGCTGCCGTCGATCGCGCACGAGACATATTGGGCGATCAGCGAACGGCTCGACAGCAGCACGCCCTTCGGCCGCGATTCGGTGCCCGAGGTGTACATCAGCCGCAGCGGGTCGTCGTCCGCCACCAGCACCGCGGGCGCCGTTTCGTCGCCGGGCTCGTCGATCCAGTCCGCGACGCTCTCCCATTCGCCGCCGCTGCCGCCGATCCGGGCCCGCAGCGCGTCGGTGCGGCCGGAGCGCTTCAACGCCTCCGCGGCGGTGTCGAGCAAGGCGTCCTCGGCGATCAGCCCGGACACTCCGGCGTGGCCGAGGATGAACGCGACCTCCTCCGCGCCGAGCATGAAGTTCACCGGCACCAGCACCACGCCCAGTTTGGCCGTGGAGAACACGAGCACCGCGTACTCCCAGCAGTTGCGGCTGAGCAGCGCGAGCCGGTCGCCCTTCGCGAGGCCGCGCTCGGCGAGCCGGTGCGCGCAGCGGTTGACCGCCGCGTCGAACTCGCGGTAGGTCGCACGGCGCTCGCCGGAGACGATCGCGAGCTTGTCCGGCAGGCGCAACGCGGTGCGCCGCAGGAGATCCCCGACGGAATGCTGGCGGGCGTGCTGGATCGCTTCCGCCGTTTCGGCGCTGAACGGGCTCGGCATAGCGGGAGTCTCATCCACCGGCGCGGCGCGCGCAAGCAGGACCGGCGGCGACGCTCGGCGGACTTTCCTGTCCGTGCGAGGAAACCTGAGCGAGCCGGCTTCCTATTCCAGGGACTCAAGGCGACACTGCGGGGGCAGCCGGGGCGCGGGCGCCCGCATCGACGGGCTGGCCGCGGGACGCTCGCGAAAGCCTCTGACGGAACGCTGAATCCCCATGCCCGACAGCGTCAGCCGCGTCGGGTTCTTAAGGCACGTGAGGGCCGCCCTGAGGGAATCTGATTCCCTCAGGGTGGCCCTCACTGACTGCAAGCCAGCGGTATGGGCGCTTGCCGGGATTGGCTGCCGCTCGGGAAATCCGCTCAGCCGTCTTTCGCCCATACCCGCACGGCCACCGCGACCGCAATCCCGGCGACGCCGAGCACGATCCCCGCGACCAGCAGTCCGGACGCGATCAGCCCGAGCGCCGCGGCCGCGAACAGCGCGACCTCCAGGAAGAACCGGGTCGGCTCCGGGCTGCGCCGCTTCGCCTTCGGCGCGATCACGAGCCCCCAGATCGCCGCCGCCAGCGCGGGCCACAGCACCGCGGACAGGATGTTCAGGAACACGTTCCCGCCCAGCCGTGCGCCGGCGACCGCGAGACCGGCGAGCAGCGCCAGTTCGGTCAGGAAGCGGATAGCGAGCACCGCGCCGGGGAAACCGCGCAATGCGGGTCGAGTGGTGGTCACGCCGGGAAGCCTAACGGCCGGGCCCGCGTTCCGTGCGCGGAGTGCGGACCCGGCCGGGATCAGCGCCGGGCCACCATCCGGGACAACGTCATCAGGATCGCCCCGAACACCAGCAACGCCGCACCGAACACCGCGAGCCGCGGCGTGCTCACCCCGGTCTTCGCGAGCGCCTGCTGCTTGGGCTGGCTGGCTTCCGGCGCGGAGGTCTGCGTCGGCTGGCTGCTCGTGACCTTCTGCGGAGCCGAAGCCTTCGGCGTCACCTTGGCGACCTCGTGGACGCGGGCGGTGAGCGAGTCGGCGTGCTTGGCGTCCGACAGCGACCCCGGCGGGTTCGCCTGCTTGCCGCCCGCCCAGACGAGACCGCTGATGTCCTTCTTCGCCGCGGTCGACGAGGTGGACGCGGGCGGCTTCGTCGCCGAGGACGTCGGGCTGCTGGACGTCGTCGGGCTCGCCTTCGTCGTGGTGCTCGGCGAAGGCGACGCGGTGGCCGAACTGGTCGGCGTCTTCGTCGGAGTCTTGGTCGCCGAGGACGTCGGCGGCGCGCTCGTCGTCGGCTTGGCCGACGTCGGCGGCTTCGTCGAGGTGCTCGGCTTCGGCGGCACCGGGGCCTCGCTCTTCGGGGCTTCGCCGCCGGCGAGCTTGATCAGCTGCTCCATCGAGCCGTTGAACGAGTCCTGGTCGCCGGGCTTGTTGCCGGAGTCGGAGTACTGCCAGATCGTGTAGTAGCGCCAGCCCGAGGGCAGCGGGCCCGCGCTTTGCGCGTACCGGGCGATGAACAGCGGATGCGTGTCGCCGAACGCCGCCGAGTTCCCGGTGCAGGTCTTCCACCAGTCGGTCGTGGTGTAGAGCATCGGCCAGCGCGACGTTTTCGCGTGGAGCCGCTCGGAGAACGACTTCACCCACGACACCATCGCCGGCTTGGACAGGCCGAAGCAGGTCGAGCCGTAGGGGTTGTATTCGATGTCCAGCATCGGCGGCATGGTGCGGCCGTCCGCGGACCAGCCGCCGCCGTGCGCGACGAAATAGTCCGCCTGGGTCGCGCCGTCGGACACGTCCGGACGCGCGAAGTGGTACGCGCCGCGGATCATCCCGACGTCGTAAGAACCGTTGTACTGCTGCGCGAAGTACGGGTTGCGATACCCGGTGCCCTCGGTCGCCTTGACGTACGCGAAACGCGCGCCCGCGTTCCAGGCCGCTTTCCAGTCCACATTGCCCTGGTGCCCGGACACGTCCATGCCCGGCACCTCGGCAGGCGCTGCCACCGCCTGGGGCGCGTGCAGCAGCCCCAGCGCACCGACGGCAGCCACCGCTGCCGCCGCGACGACCGCACCCGCCCGAGCCGCTATCCGCCCGGAGCCCGTCATCCTCTACTCCCTCTTCTTTTCCCGCCCTGGGAGCGCTCCGGCCGTCCGCCTCTCTTCCCCAAGAGCGGCACCGGATCACCTGGGCGAGCCCCAGTGTGTGTGACACGCGGGACGCCTGTAAACCACTGGGAGTGATGTGACGCGTGGTACACAAGAGGTTTTCCGAGGTCACCAGGGGTGCGCCCGGTCCGCGCCGGAATGAAACTCACCCACCCCGGGTCACTGTCGGCGGCGATTCCGCCACTCGTAGCAGCGGGTGATCACGCTCGCCCGCGCCGGAGCGGCCGGACCGCCCGGACCGGACAGCAGCTGTCCCGGATCCGAAGTCTTGTCGTCGCGCAAGGGCCGAAGGTCGCTCGCCCGGAACTGTTCGAGACCCGCCCGCGGCGCGCGACACGCCCGGCCCGGCGAGCCGTTCACGAACAACTCCCCCGCGCCGGAAACCCTTGCCCGCACTGCGGAAATCGCGTTCTACCAGCACTTTTCGCGCCAGCGCCGGTAATCGACCGGACACGCAGCGTCAACCAGGCGGACGTCTTCGCAACATCTTGGCAACCGGCTTGACACCGGCTGTGGTCCGGACCACCCTGCAGGACATTGGTCTACACCATTTGTCATACCGCCCCGGTCGCCGACGACCGGGCACCGAAAGGACGAGACACGTGAAGCGCTGGCTCATGCTGGCGGCGGGAGCCGCCGCCATCACGCTCGCCACGGCCGGCTGTGCCGGTTCGGGCGGGAGTGAGAACGCCTCGAGCGCTGGGGGCGCGCAGGACGGCAAGCTGACGGTCTGGCTCATGACCGGCTCCGCGCCGGACAGCCTGACCGCCGCCCTGAACAAGGAATTCGAAGCCGCCCACCCCGGCGTCAAGGTCGACTACCAGATCCAGCAGTGGAACGGCATCCAGCAGAAGCTGACCACCGCGCTGGCGAGCGACACCCCGCCGGACGTCATCGAGGTCGGCAACACCCAGACGCCCGCGTTCGCCGCGCAGGGCGTGCTGGCCGACCTCTCCGGCGACGTCAACAACCTCAACGGCGGGCAGTGGCTCGCCGGGCTCAAGGCGTCCGGCCAGTACGACGGCAAAACCGTCGGCGTGCCGTTCTACGCCGCCAACCGCGTCGTCATGTACCGCAAGGACATGTTCGAGCAGGCCGGCATCACCCAGCCGCCCGCCTCGAACGACGAATGGCTCGCGGACATCGCGAAGCTGAAGACGAAGTTCGGCAGCGACCCGCAGTTCCAGCCGCTCTACATGCCGGGCCAGAACTGGTACGCGCTGTCGTCGTTCATCTGGGACAACGGCGGCGACATCGCCAAGGCCGAGGGCAAGTCGTTCAAGTCGTCGCTCAACACGCCGGAAGCCAAGGCGGGCCTCGAGTTCTACAAGAAGCTCGTGGACTCCTCGGGCACCACCGCGCCCAAGGACAACGACGAGGCCACGCCGCAGCAGGCGGGCATCTACGGCGCGGGCAAGGTCGCCATGTTCATCGGCACCCCGAACGAGGTGGCGACCGCCGCCAAGACCGACCCGGGCATCACCGCCAAGACCGGCGCGTTCCCCATCCCGTCGAAGACCGCGGGCCAGACCGCCCCGGTGTTCCTCGGCGGCTCGAACCTGGTCGTCCCGCTCAACAGCAAGCACCAGGACCTCGCCAAGGACTACCTGAAGCTGCTGACCAGCACCAAGTACATGACGCAGCTCGCCGCCGGCGGCTACGTGCCGGGCACCTCCACCGACGTCAGCGCCCTGGACAAGGACCCGCTGGGCGCGGTGATGGCGAAGGCGTCGAAGAACGGCCGCGCGATGCCGGCCAGCCCGAAGTGGGGCGAGGTCGAATCCGGCCAGAACCCGCTGAAGGACATGCTGACCGCGTACCTGACCGGGAAGAAGACTCTCGACCAGGCGGCGGCCGACGCGAACACGGCCCTCGACAAGATCATCGGCGGATGACCGCGACGAAGGACAAGCCGATGCCGGCGGGGGCGACCCCGCCGGCATCGGCGCACGTCGGGGCGGCGCGGAAGCGGGGAAGCGGCTGGTTCAGCGAACGGCTCATGCCGTACCTGTTGATCCTTCCCGCGCTCGCGGCCGTGCTGGTGCTGCTCGGCTGGCCCACCGTCCAGATGCTCGGCATCAGCCTGCGCCAGCTCGACCTGCGCGAGCTGGTGACCGGCAAGATGGTGTGGATCGGCTTCAAGAACTACACCGACGTGCTGTCCGACCCCGAGTTCTGGGCAGTCGCGCTCCGCACGATCCTCTTCACCGGCGCGCTCGTCGCCGGGACCCTGCTCGTGGCGCTGCTGATCGCGGTGCTGATGCGGCACCTCAACCCGGTGCTGCGGATCTTCGTGCAGGTTTCGCTGGTGCTCGCGTGGGCGGTGCCGGTCATCGCCACCACCACGGTGTTCCAGTGGATCTTCGACCAGCAGTACGGCATCCTCAACAAGACGCTGGACCGGCTGGGCTTCCATTCGTTCATCGGGTACTCGTGGTTCTCTACCGGCACGAGCACGCTCGTGGTGATCGGGCTGCTGGTGCTGTGGCAGGCCGTGCCGTTCGTCGCGTTCACGCTCTACGCGGGCCTCATCGGCGTGCCGCGCGAGCAGTACGAGGCGGCGGGCATCGACGGGGCCGGGCCGTGGCAGACGTTCCGCGCGGTCAGCTGGCCCGCGATCCGGCCGATCCTGACGATGGTCACGTTCCTGTCGATGCTGTGGGACTTCAACATGTTCGCCCAGGTGTGGGCCATCCGCCAGGGCGGCCCGGACGGCGCGAGCACGACGCTGGCGATCCTGCAGTACCTCAAGGGCATCGCGGGCAGCCACTTCGGCTCCGCCGCGGCCATCGCCACCATCATGCTGGTGCTGCTCCTGCTGGTCACCGGCCGGTACGTGCAGCTGCTGGTCCGGACCAAGGACGGGGAGATCGCATGAAGAAGTCCCTGCCCGCCCGGGTGCTGGTGTCGGCCGCCGGCATCCTCGTGGCGCTGCTGTTCCTCTTCCCGACGTACTGGATGTTCACGACGTCGCTGAAGACGCCGGGCGACGTGCTGTCGCCGAAGTACGACCTGATCCCGACTTCGGCGACGCTGTCGAACTTCGCGTCGGCGCTGACCAAGCCCGGGTTCGTCACATACCTGGCCAACAGCCTGATCGTGACGCTCGGCGCGGTGCTGGCCGCGCTGGTGGTGGGCGTGCTCGCGGCGATCCCGCTGGCGCGCTTCCGCTTCCGCGGCCGCAAGGGGTTCCTGCTGCTGATCCTGGTGGCGCAGCTGGCCCCGCTCTCGGCGCTGTTCATCCCGATGTACCTGCTGATGCGCGACATCGGGCTGCTGAACACGCTGCCGTCGCTGCTGCTGGTGTACTTCGCGACGTCGCTGCCGTTCACCGTGTGGATGCTGTACGGGTTCGTCAACGGCATCCCGTACGACCTCGAAGAGGCCGCGATGATCGACGGCTGCAGCCGGGTCGGCGCGTTCCGCCGGGTCACGCTGCCGCTGCTCGGGCCGGGACTGGTCACCACGTCGGTGTTCAGCTTCATCACCGCGTGGAACGAATTCCTGTTCGCCCTGGTGTTCATGCGCGACCAGTCGAAGCAGACGCTGCCGGTATGGCTGTCGTCGTTCAAGACGGCGTTCTCGATCGACTGGGGCGGCGTCATGGCGGCCTCGGTGATCTACGCGATCCCCGCGGTGATCTTCTTCCTGATCGTGCAACGGAAACTCGTGTCCGGCATGACCGCCGGCGCGGTGAAGGGATGACGGTGGCTGACCTGTCCGAAACCCGCCGGCTGGCCGAAGCCGTTCTGCTGCCCGGATTCGCCGGGACCACGGCGCCGGACTGGGTGCGCCGCCGGCTCGCCGAGGGGCTCGGCGGCGTGATCCTGTTCGGCCGCAACGTGGTCGACGACGAACAGGTCGCCGCGCTCGCCTCGGCGCTGCGGTCCGAGCGGGACGGCGTGGTCGTCGGGATCGACGAAGAGGGCGGCGACGTCACCCGCCTCGACGTCGGCAAGGGCTCGTTCGTGCCCGGCCCGCTCGCGCTGGGCGCGGCCGGGGATCCGGATCTGACCGCGTCCGTCGCGGCCGCCCTCGGCGAGCGACTCGCGGCGTGCGGGGTCACGGTCAACCTCGCGCCGTGCGCGGATCTCACGCTCGCGGCGGAGGATCCGGGCATCGGCGTGCGAGCGTTCGGCTCGGACCCGGCGGTCGCGTCGCCGCACGTCGCGGCGTTCGTGACCGGCATGCAGAAGTACGGGGTCGCCGCCTGCGCGAAGCACTTCCCCGGACACGGTGCGGCGACCGAGGATTCGCACCTCTCGCTGCCGGTGCTGCCGCGGACCGCCGCCGAGCTTCGGGAGGTGGAACTGGTTCCGTTCGCCGCGGCGATCGAGGCGGGCGTCCGGACGGTCATGTCCGGGCACCTCGTCGTGCGGGAATGGGGCGAGGAACCGGCGACGTTCAACCGGACCGCGCTCGTCGACGTGCTGCGCGGCGAATTGGGGTTCACCGGCGCGGTCATCACCGACGCGTTGGAGATGGGCGCCATCTCCGGGGCGTACGGGCGGCACGACGGGATCGGCGAGGCTTCGGTCCGGGCCCTCCTGGGCGGCGCGGACGCGCTGTGCCTCGGCGGGGCCGCGTTCGACGCGGAGACGCTGGACCGGACCGCGGAAGCGATCGTCGCGGCGGTGACCGAGGGGCGGCTTTCCTTGGCGCGCTTGGCCGACGCCGCGGCCCGGACCGCTTCGCTGGGCTCCTCCCCCGCTCCCGCCGCGGTGCAGCCGGTGGACTACTCGCTCGGCCTGTCCGCCGCCCGGGCCGCCTTGCGGATCACCGGCACGCCGCGGTTGGCTGGCCGGTCGCTTGTGGTGGACGTGCAGACCGAACCGGGCATCGCCGCCGGGCCGATGCCGTGGGGGCTGGGCGCGCATCTGGCGGAACTGGTGCCGGGCACCCGGACGCTTTCGGTGTCCCCGGACGACGTCGCGACGGTCGTGGCCGAGGCGTCGTCAGTGGAGAGCGTCGTGGTGGTGACCCGGGAAGCGCACCGGCACCCGGCGGTGCGGGAGTTCCTGGCCGGTCTGTCCACTGTGGACTACATCCGGGTCGAGACCGGGGTGCCGGGGCCGGAAGCCGGTGCCGCGCCGCGGATCGACACGTTCAGCGGCTCCTACGTGAGCCTGCGGGCAGCGGCGGAGTATCTCGCCCGCGCCTGACGCGGTACGTGAGGGGAACCCTCAGGGAATCACCGTCCCTGAGGGTTCCCCTCACGAACTTTCGCGCGGTTAACCCCTGCCGCGCCAAGGGGATCCGGCGTCCGCGCGGAACGCGCTGCTCCCGGGTTCCAGGTCGAGGACGTCGAGCAGGCTCTGGTCTTCGTCGATGGCGTGGTGCAGATGGCCGACCTTCGCCGTGCCGCGGTCGGGCTCGGAAGCGCCGGAGAGAAGCCAGACCCCGTCGGCCGCGTCGTGCCGGACGTGCAGAATCGGCTCCTGGCGCTCGAAAACCTCGGCGGTCTGGACGCAGGGCGTTCCGCGCAGCCAGTGCAGCAGCCACCACGCCCGCCGGTCGCGCTCCACGACCAGATCGGCGACCGCCCAGACGAACGGCAGGTCCGGGTGAGCGCGCGCCTGGTCCGCCGTCAGGTCCGGACCGCCTTCCGGAACGCGTTCGAACGGGTCGTCGGTCAAAGAGAAGGCGTGCCCGTCTTCGTTGTCGAAGATGACCGCGTGAAAGGTCCCGCCGCCGGGGTTGCCCGCGCCGATCCCGACCGACAACCGCGCCACGTGCGGGTCCGCGCCGGTCGTCCAGCCGAGCGCGTACGAAGCCAATTCTCCCCGCGGTCCCACGAACTCCCCGAACGCCCGCCGGTCCATTCCCGTGACCGCACGGGTCGGCGCCTCGAGCAGCGCCCCCCTCCACCACTTGGATGTCCACTGCCGCAACATAGCGGATCAGAGGGCCAGTTCGGCCCAGACGGTTTTCCCGCCTTCCCGGGGCGTCTGGCCCCAGCGCACGGCGATCGCGTTGATCAAGGCCAATCCGCGTCCGCCGCCCTTGTACCCCTCCCGGTAGCGGGCCAGGGCCGGGAGGGAATCGGACACCTCGATCAGGAGCCGGTCTCCGAGCAAAGACAGGGCCAGGGTGCACGGCGGGCGGGCGTGCCGCATCGCGTTGCAGGCCATCTCGTCGAGCACGAGACGCACGTCCGCCACCGCGTCCGCGTCAGTGTGCGGGCGGCGGCCGTACACGAACGCCGCCGCCTGGTCCCGGATCCCGCGCAACGTCGTGGAATCCCGCGTCAGCATCAGGTTCAGTCGCGGGATCGCGCCCTCCCGCGACGCGCCGCGCGCGGGCAAGCGGCTGGGCTGGAATTCGTCCACACTCATCGCTTGACCTCCTCTCGGCCGTACTGCGCCCGTCCGGGAACAGGTACCCACGAGACGCCTTGCCAATCTTTCGGCGCTGCCCGCGAATTCCGCGGCGATTTCCCGGCAGTTCTCCGGAACTGGATACCCGCGGACCGAAGGCGGCAAACCGGAAGCCCGGTAATGGTGCGCGAAGTCGCCCGCCGCGTAGTTTTCCCGGCCCGGTTTCGCGCTTGCCGTGCGAGGTTTCGTGTGCTGTGCCACCGTTTTTTTCATGACTGACATGCCTGCTTACCCGTCCCCTTCCGCCGGAGTTCCCGCCGAAGCCCCGCCGCGCCCCGCGGTGATCACGGGTGCTTTCTGGGCGTTCGTCGCCGCGACGCTCGTCGGCTTGGCCGGAGCCGTGTTCCTGTTTTTCGCGCATGACGCGCTGGCCGACGCGATGCGAAGAGCGAACGGGCAGAACGCCGCGCGTCTCACCGACGCCCAGATCGACCAGGCGGTCACGATCGGGATCGCCGTCGGGGTCGTGATCGCCGTCGTGATCGCGTTGCTGCGCCTGCTGTTCGCGTTCAAACTCCGCGCGGGCCGCAACTGGGCTCGGATCGTGCTCACCGTGCTCACCGCGCTCCAGGTGATCTCCCTGCTGGCCGGGCAGAGCACGGTCATCGGCTACGTCAGCACCGGCCTGGCCGTGCTCGGCGTGGTCCTTTCCTTTCTGCCGGAAGCCAATCAGTACATCGCCGCCGCGAAGGCGCCTCGCTGACCGCGCGGCCGGTTTGCGCACCGCCTTCAGCGGGTAGCCGGGGAACCCCCGGACACGAAGAGAGGCATCGACGATGAGCGACACCGCCGGACACAAGGCCGAGGAGCTCAAGGGCAAGGCCAAGGAAGCGCTCGGCAACGCCACCGGGAACGAGCAGTGGCAGGCCGAGGGGAAGGCCGAACAGGCCAAGGGCGCGCTCAAGCAAGCGGGAGAAAAGGTCAGGGACGCCGTCAAAGACGTGAAAGACTGACCTGCGGCGCCGAGCGGCGGCCGGGACTGCGGTTCCGGCCGCCGCTTCGCGTCCGCCCGTCCTCCAGTCCGCCGGTCCGGTTTCGCGGCCCGGTAAAGTCCGTCGGTGCGGCCCGGTGGCGGGCAGCGACAAAGGAGGCCGGGGTGACGGACGCCGACACGCAAACCGATCAGGGCTGGGAAGCCGACCGGGTCGCGTTCTGCGCGGAACCGGCCGTCGACGGCTGGGCCCGCAGCGGCGTGGCCCTCGAAGGCCCGCTCTCCCGGCAATTCGGCACGCTCGCGCTGCTCCTGCTCGACGCGGACTCCCTGCACGAGGCGATGGAGCGCGTGGTGTCCGCCGCGCTGCAGATCGTGCCGCAGGCCGATCTGGCCAGCATCACCCTGCGGTCGTCCGACGGCGGGTTCCACACCCCGGTCCGCACCGACCCGACCGCCGAGGAGCTGGACCGGATCCAGTACCAGACCGGCGAGGGCCCGTGCCTCGAAGCCGCCCGGCACGAACGGCCGGGACACGCCTTGACCAACAACCTTCCGGAGTCCGACGCCTTCCCCGAATTCGGCGTGCGCGCCGGACGGCTCGGGTTCGGCTCGCTGCTGGCCACGACACTGCTTCCGGACGCCAAGTCCGACCTGCCGCCCGGCGCGATCAACCTCTACAGCCGCGAGCCGGGGGCGTTCGACGACGACGCCGTCGACAGCGCGCTGATCCTGGCTTCGCACGCCTCGCTCGCCCTCTCCGGATCGTCCGCGCACACCGCGGCCGCGCTCAAGGAGGTCCACCTCAAGCGCGCCGTCGACAGCCGCGACCTCATCGGGCAGGCCAAGGGCATCCTGATGAACCGGCGCGGGGTCACCGCCGACGCGGCGTTCGACATCCTGCGCCGCACGTCCCAGGACCTCAACGTCAAGCTCGTCGAACTCGCCCGCACGGTGACCGAACGGCACCGGGAACTCGACCTCTGACTCCCGCCGGTTTCCGTCCCGGTCCGTCCGGCTTGTGTGAATTCCCGGCGAACGGGTAGCCGAGGACCAGGGTCGGACTCCGGCGCGCAGGAGACCGGGACCTAGGTTCCGCCGGTCGAGACCCGAGGCCGGCGGAACCGCCCGGAAACGGTCACTCCCGCTCGAGTTCGCCGTGGCGGGCGGTCAGAGTGCGGGCCACCTCGACGAGTTTCACGTTCAGGTCCTGCGAAGTCCGCCGCAGCAGGTCGAACGCTTCCTCCGCGGTGAGGCCCTCCCGGTTCATCAGGATGCCCTTGGCCTGCCCGATGACGTCCCGCGTGTCGACGGCTCGCCGGAACTCGGCGCGGCGCAGTTCGGCGGTCTTCCGCAGGTGCGTGTTCGCCAGCGCCAGCGACGCGTGCGTAGCCAGCAGCAGGGCGATGCGGCGGTCGGTCTCGGCCGGGCTGTCCGGGCGGCGCGAGTAGACGGTCAGCGAGCCCGCCGTCCGGTCGAGGCCCGGAGCTGCCGGGAGTTCGGTGGAAAACGCCGCGCGGCAGCCGAGGGCGCGCGCGGCGGCGGTGAACCGGGGCCATCGAGATTCGGCTGCCAGGTCCGCGCTCGCGACATAGCTCGGGCCGTCCGCGCGGGCCGCCTCCACGCAGGGGCCTTCCCCGTCGCGGTACTGGAGCCGGTCCAGCTCGGCGGCGATCTTCCCGGTCCGGGCAGCGGTGGAAAAGCGGCCGTCGGAACCCAGCACCGTGACGCTGACCCAGTCCGCTCCGGCGACCGCCGCCGCGGTCGCTTCCACGACCTGGCGCAGCACGTCCGCGACCGAGTTCGCGGACAGCAGCATCCTGCTCAGCGACTCGAACCGGGCCGCGGCGTCCGGCCTGGCGCGATCAGCCGCATCGGATTCGCTTTTCACCGCGATCGCCGTCCGAACGAAGCTCCGGCTGCCAGGAAAACGAACTTGCTCGGCCGTGTCCCGGTGCAGCGTCGACGACGGCGACTCGCCGTACGCGGCCCGGTAGTGCGCGGCGAACACACTGGGCGCGTAGCCCCATCGGGCCGCGATCCGGGCGACGGTGTCCTGCTCCGGCACGGCGGCGCGCAGTTCCGCCCGGGCGCGGTCGAGACGGGCCCGGCGCAGGTAGGCCATCGGAGTCGTGCCGAGATGTCTGCGAAAGGCCAATTGCACCGCGCGGGCCGAGACCCGGGCATCCGCGGCGATCTCCGCGATGTCGATCGGCCGGTCGAGATTGGCTTCGATGAAGGAAATCGCGCGGCGGAGCGTCTGCGAATGGGCGTCGAGCCCGTCCCCGGTGCGCTCTGCGGAGGCCGTGTGGGGGAACGCGTTCAGCACGGCTATGGCGAGGTAGCGCGCCGCCGTCGCCACAGCCAGCGGATTCTCCCCGACGCCCGGCACGCCGAGGACGTCGTCCCGCAGATGCGCGACGGTGGACCGCAGGTGCTGGGCGGCGCTGGCGTCGACCGGCCGGTGGCCGAGCAGCCGCACCGGCCGGTCGACGCCCGCGGCCTGGCTCAGCAGGGCCGGATCCAGCATGGTGATGCTGTATTTGGCGCGCGCGATCCGCCCGGTGCAGGGCCGGTCCGGGGAGTAGGACACCAGATCCCCCGGGCCGAAGGTCTCCGCTTCCGGCAAGCCGTCCACGCGGTGGTCCTCGATCGTGCCCGATTCGACGTCGCAGAGGCAGATCGTGCCCAGCGGCTCGACGGAGTAGCTCATCTCGAAGGACAGGTCGAGCCGGTCGGCGCTCAGCCCGTCCACCGCGTGCCTGCGGATGTGCGTACCCGCGTGTCCGGTGTCGCTGCCGATCCGCATCGGCGCGTACGCGCTGCTCAGGAACGCTTCGGTGCGGCTGAGATCGTCGCTGTCGAAGGCGAGCGACCGCACTGCGCCGCTCGCCGCGAACGGCTGCCGGCCGTCGCCGGGTTCGGCCAGCGCCTCCGTCAGCGACGCGGCCCGCCCGACGGCCGCGTCCGGATCAGCGCTGTCCAGCGTCGTGGCCTGGTCCGGCGCCGCCACCAGCACGCAGTCGCGATCGCGGGCGAACGAGACCAGCGCCCGGGCCAGCAGCGCGGTCAGCGGCCTGATCCCGCGCAGGTCCACCACCAGGCGCGAGCCCGGTGCGACAGCGTGGCCCGCGGCGTGCAGCGCCTCGACGATTTCGGCCGAGTGAGTCTTCGCGAGCCGGTCCGGCAAGGTCAGCACCACGGCATCCCCGAGCTGCCGAGGGGCGATCTTCAGCTCCGTCACGGCAGCCGCACGACCACGTTTCGCCCGAAAACGCCCGGATCGGGCTTGGCCGCGCATCTCTGCGCCGGACGGGATGCTCGGCTCTCGGCGGTCGCCACACGCACTCCTAGGAGCGGGCCGGACCGGGCGCAGGGCGCGCCTCAGCCAGGGAGTTGTGGACGCTGCCTGCTTAACGCACCGAGAAAAAAGCCTACCCGGCACGATCTTCCGCCGGAGCGGGGCACGCCGGAACCGGCGGCGGGCGCTCCCGGCCGGACTGTCTACTGTGGACTACCGACGGAGCGGCCCGTTCAGCCGCGCGGCCCCGCGGCGCGGCGAAGCCGGTTCGCGATCGCGAGCCCCAGCCCCTTCTCCTCCGGCAGCGACGCGACAATCAGGTCGCAGCCCTTCCGGTCCAGCTCGCGCAGAAAGCCGTAAAGACCGCGCGCGTACTCGGCCAGCGAAGCCGGAACCGCCACCACCGCGTGCGCCCCCGGCGCTGCGACGTCTTGGGAAGGCGGCAGGAAGACGCCCACCTGGTGCCCGAGTTTCCGCGCGCGCTCCGCCTCCGCGGCCACCTCGTCGGGCTCGACGAGAATCACCCGGGCCCGCGGCGCGTAGTGCGACGGATGCTGGCCCGGAACCCGGATCGGGCTCACGGACGGCACCTCGAGGGAACTCCCGAGCACCGCTTCGAGGTCTTCCCGGGGCACGCCGCCGGGCCGCAGCACGCTGAGGGTGTCGCTGGTGGCATCGACGATGGTGGACTCGACACCGACCTGGCAGGGACCGCCGTCCAGAATGAAATCGACGGCCTCGCCCAGCTCCGCGCGGACGTGCTCGGCGGTGGTCGGGCTGACCGAGCCGAACCGGTTGGCCGACGGAGCCGCCGCGCCGCCGCCGAACGCCGACAGCAGCGCGAGCGCCACGGGATGGTCCGGGACGCGCACCCCCACCGTCTCCAGCCCGCCGGTCGCCGCCGACGACACGCGCGGGCCGCGCCGCAGCACCAAGGTGAGCGGTCCCGGCCAGAACTGCTCGGCCAGCAGCCGCGCGGGCTCGGGCACCTTCTCGACCCAGCCGTCCAGGTGCCCGGCTCCGGCGAGGTGGACGATCAGCGGGTGTGTGGGCGGGCGGCCCTTCGCCTGGTAGATGCGGGACACCGCGGCCGGGTCCGAGGCGTCGGCGCCCAGGCCGTAGACCGTCTCGGTCGGGAAGGCCACCAAGCCCCCGGCGCGCAGCACCCCGGCTGCCTTCTCGATGTCGCCAGCTGCCGCGGTCACGCTCGCACTCTCCTGCCAGACGGGTAGCTTTCCTCGCCCCGTCAGCCTAAGCCGCGCGCGCCAGGCGGTTTCACCCGGCGGCGAACCGCGCCTCCACCGGGTCCGAATGCATCCGCACCAGGTCCGCGAGGTGGTTCACCGGCAGCAGACCCCGGCCACCCTCTCGACATCGCCAGCTGCCGCAGATAGCTTCCCTCGCCCGTCAGCCAAAGCCACCCGCGCCAAGCGGCTTCACCCGGCGGCGAACCGCGCCTCCACCGGGTCCGAATGTATCCGCACCAGATCCGCCAGATGGTTCACCAGCAGCAGACCCCAGCCGCCCTCTCGACATCGCCAGCTGCCGCAGATAGCTTCCCTCGCCCGTCAGCCCAAGCCGCCCCCGCCAAGCAGCCTCACCCGGCAGCGAACCGCGCCTCCACCGTCGACCCCGCCGGGTCCGAATGCATCCGCACCAGATCCGCGAGATGGTTCACCAGCAGCAGGCCCCGGCCGCGGACCTGGTCCGGGGCAGCCGGGACGCGCCCGGCCATCGGATCCGCCAGCCATCCCTCGTCCCGGACCTGGCAGACCAGCTCGCCGTCGGCGAACCCCAGCCGCACCACCGCGGCCCCGCTGCCGTGCTCGACGCTGTTCACCGCCAGCTCCGACACCGCCATCACCGCGTCCTCCACCCGGTCCTCGGGCAGGCCGTGCCGCCACGCGGTCTCGGCGGTCACCGCCCGGAGGTCGACGAGGTCGGGTTCGGCGACGACGAAGGACCGGGCGCCGGGCGGGGGCGGCAGCTCGCGGTTGTAGTCGGCGACCACCGCGTCGGGCGCGTAGTCGCCGCTCGAGCGCCACTCCCCCGTGCCGTCGATCAGCCAGGGATGCGTGCGGAGCGCGTCGGCCAGCTCGGTCGCGCCCAGCGCTTCGGCGTCGTACGGGCACAGGATGGTGGCCCAGCGGCCCTCGAACGCCAGGTTGATCAACGCCTCGTGCTGCGCGCACGCCGGGTACTCCGTCGGCGACCGGCCGGCCCAGATCGGCTCCCCGACGATCCGCACGTGCCGGTCCGGATGCCCGTCGGCGAACGCGCGCAGCACGCCCGGGATGATCCGGCCCGGATTGCGGCCCGCCTCGGTCATGTCGACCAGCAGCACCCGCTCGGCGTCCGCGCCCAGTTCGGCCCGGACCAGGCTCACGTGCTCCGGCGGCGCGGCGACCGCGACCGGCTCGCCCGCCGCCAGCCCCTCGCGGACGAACGCGACCACCCCGGCGGTGAACTCCTCGGCGCTTCGGTAGAAAAGCGCCGGATGCAGGAACGCCCGCTCCGAGTACTTCATGGACGCCCCGAAGGAAACACCGACATCTTCGCGGCCACCACGATCACTACCTCACCTCTGCCGTCCGCCGGACAGCTCGGTTCACCTTGCCCCTCAAGGCTAACCCAGCCGTCCGACAGTTCCGCACGCCCGACCGGACGCCGCGGCGCGACAGGCCCGGAGACCTGCCCTTCTGTCGCCGGTCAGGCCAGGTCGAGCACTGTCTTTCCCCGCCCGTGCCCGGAATCGAGCCGCTCGTGGGCCTGGCGCACCCGGTCGAGCGGCAGGACCTGGTCGACGACGGGACGGGCCTGGCCGCGCTCGAACAGCGGCGTCAGCTCCTCCAGCCGGCGGCGCTCCCGGGTGAGCAGGATCCCGTGCAGCTGCTGATTCCGCTGGTAGAGGGAGCGCAGCTCGCCCTTCGGCGGCAGCACTGTCGCGATCCGGCCGAACGCCCGGGCCGCGGCGGAGCTCTTCGCGACGTTCTCCCCGCCGACGAGGTCCAGCACCGCGTCGGCGCCCTGGCCGCCGGTGTGCTCGAACGCCGCTTCGACCGGGTCGGCCCCGTGGTAGTCGATCGGGACGGCACCCGGGTCACGCAGCAAATCCTGGTTGTCCGGCCCCGCCGTCGCCAGCACCCGGGCGCCCGCCGCGACCGCGAACTGCACGGCGAACGAGCCGACCCCGCCCGCGCCGGCGTGCACCAGCACCGTCTCCCCCGGCCGGACCGCCAGTCGACGGACGATCGCCTCCCACGCAGTCCCGCCGGCGAGCGGGATCGCCGCCGCCTCGACGTGACTGAGCCCCCGGGGTTTGGGCGCCGCGATGGCCGCCGAGACGACGTTCAGCTCGGCGTAGCTGCCCAGGCGGGACGCCATTTCCGGGGTGTAGAACACCTCGTCGCCCTCGGCGAAGTCAGTCACGCCGGGACCGACTGCCGCCACGACGCCCGAGACGTCGCCGCCCAGCACCGCGGGCAGTTCCAGATCCGGGATCGCCACCCCCTGCCGGATCTTCGCCTCGACCGGGTTCGTGCCGGACGCGAACACGCGCACCAGGATCTCGCCCGGCCCCGGCTCGGGACGCTCGACCTCGCGCAGCGTCAAGACGTCCGGGCCGCCGAACTCGTCCATCACCACAGCTCGCACAGACATTCCGCCCTGATACCCGGCACCGGCGCGGCGAAACGTCCTGTTCCGCGCCGAAGCCGATCGGTCCACTGTGGACCGCTGCGCGGCCGCCGGTTACCCGCGCCCGGGCCGGGTATCCCCGCCCGCATGGACACGTTGCTCGGGATCTACCTCAACGACCAGCTGGCCATGGGCCTCGCCTGGCGCGAGCTGGCGCGCCGGGCCGCCCGCACCAACCCGGGCACCGAATTCGAGACGCCGCTGCGCGAGGTGGCGTCGGCGATCGCGGAGGACGTCGACACTTTCCGCGGCATCATGCAGGCAGTTCCGGTGCGGGCGAATCCGGTCAAAGCCGGGCTCGCGATCGTGGCCGAGCGGCTGGGACGGTTCAAGCTGAACGGCAGGATCACGTCGCACTCGCCGCTGAGCCGGTTCTGGGAACTCGAGGCGCTGGCCATGGGGATCGAGGGCAAGAAGATCCTGTGGACCACGCTGCGCGACTCGGCGAACCTGAGAAAGCGGCTGGCCGACGTGGATTTCGACGCCCTCCTGCTGCGCGCGGACCGGCAGCGCTCGCTGCTGGAACCGGCGCGCGTCCGGGCGGGCGAGGACGCGTTCGCCCGGCACTCCTGACCAGGGGGCGAAACCGAGGATCCCCCGGGCGCCCGGCGCCTGGTTGTCGGAATTCCGCGGCGCAGCTACCGTGGCAGCATCGGTTCAGCAAGGAGCCGGCCGCCCAGCACAAGCGAGGCAGTCCAGCGCCGGTCCGCCTCCGCCGGTCCGCAGGAGGCCCCCGATGACTCACCCCGTTCGCCCGGCGAGGCTGCCCACCGGCGCAGCGCCCCTCGCGGACATCACCGTCAGCACCGCCGACGACAGCACGGTCGTCGAGGTCTCCGGAGACCTCGATTCTTCAAGCGCTGACACGTTTTTCGAGCACACCGTCACGGCGATCGCCCAGTCGCCCGGCGGAGTGATCGCCGATCTGGGCGCCGTCACGTTCTGCAGTTGCCGCGGGCTGTCCGTCCTGCTGGCGGCCGACCACACGGCTCGTCTCGCGGAGGTGTCCTTCACGGTGCTGGCGCGCCACCGCGCCGTGCTTCGTCCCCTCCGGCTGCTCGGCCTCGACCGGACCCTCGACGTCCGTCTCGTTCCGTTGCCCCGCAAGGAACTCTCGTAACCGCGGGCGGTTTGCGCCTCCGATCAGCCGGGTAGCCGGGGAGTTCGGCAAGACTTCGCTGAACTCCGAGGAAAGGTGCCCATGGCTGCTGCAGCGCATTACGTCGAGGTCAACGCTCCCGCGCAGGCGTGCTACGACTGGTGGCGTCCGCTGACCCGGCTGCCGGAGCTCTTCTCCGACGTCCAGTCGGTCGAAGCCCTGGACGGCGACGGGACGCGCACCCGGTGGAAGGTCGACGGACCGGCGGGGTCCACAGTGGAATGGCAGGCCCGGATCGTCGAGGACGCGCCGCCGCGCAAGATCGCCTGGACCACGGTGGACGACGCCGATCCGGACGTGCGCAACTCCGGGGTGGTCCGGTTCGACGACAAGGGCCACGGCCGCACCGGCGTGGAGATCTCCCTCGAATACGAGCCCCCGGCAGGCAAACTCGGAGAGGCGGTCGCTTCGCTGCTGGCCGATCCGCAGAAGAAGGTGGAGCGGGCTGCCGAACAGTTTCGGACTGTCATCGAAGCCCGGTGACCACGGTCTCGCGCACCCTCGCGGTGTGCCCGAGATCGGACGGTCCGCGTCGGCTCCTCGTGGCACAACACCTCGAAAATCGCGGGAATCACCACGGAGCTGACGTACACCCTGGGCCGCGCGGACGACCTCGAGAACGTGGTTCGCCTCATCGCCGACGAACAGCGCCAGCGGGGCGATCAGCGCCCCGCTGGCGCGATGCCCGGTGAGTTCGCGCTTCTGGCTTCACGGGATCCACCAGGTCGAACCCCAGCCCCGGCGGCTCCGAGCACGAAAAGTTCTGCCGGGAGTCAGGCCGCGATGCTGCGAGTGAACGCGACCCGGTCCAGACCCGGCCCGTCGTAATCCGGGAGTACGTCGGACACCTCGAACCCGAGCCGGGCGTGGTATGCGCGCGACGCGGTGTTCTGCGGGCTGGTGATGCACTTCACCTTGCGCACCCCCGATTCCCGCACCTGTCCGAAGAACCACTCGTACAGCGAACGGCCGATCCCCTGCCCGTGCAGAGCCGGGTCGACGCCGACGAAGTGGATGTAGGCGGTGTCGGGGTCGGCCTGCGAGACGAAGCCGATCAGGAAGGCCGCCAGCGTCCCGTCCGGACGCTCCACCAGGCGGCTCGTCGTGGTGAAGTGCTGGAAGTACAGCCGCGGCACCAGCAGCGCCCGCTCCTGCGCACCGGCTTCGCCCTTCAGACCGCCCCACCACGGTCCCAGCGCGGCGAGCACGCGCGCGTGGTCGTTTTCGGTCGGCTGGCGGAAAGTCAGGTCGGCACTCATGCCTCGACCCTCTCGTTTTCGCGCCCGCCGGGCAACCTGGTTACCGGCGCGGGTCGACGTGGATCTTCGGCGCCCCCGCGGGCCGCTCCCCGCCGAGCACCGCCGCGACCTCGCCCAGCCCGACCGTCGCCGCCACCAGCGGCCGCGGATCCACCTCGCCGGACGCGTACGCGTCGATCGCCTGTGCCAACCCCGGCGAACCGCTCAGCACGCCGATCGCGGTGACGTCCTTCAACGCCAGCATCCTCGTGTCCAGCAGGCTCGGCCGCCCGGACAGCCCGATGCAGACGATCCGGCCCGCGGGTTCGACCACCTCGGCAGCGAGCGCGGGAGCGGAGGGATCGCCGGTCGCGTCGACCACCGCGTCGAACGGCGGCTCCGGAACGCTCGTCCCGGCGGAAAAACCCAAGCCGCGCGCGAATTCCACCGACCACGGCGTCGCGCCGACGAGATGGACCTCGCTGCCCGCGGCCCGGAGGAACAGCGCGGTGAGCAACCCGATCGTCCCCGGGCCGAGGACCAGCACCCGTTCGCCCGCGGCCGCCCGCGCCGCCCGGCAGGCGTTGCCGCCCGGTTCGGCCAGCGCGCCCGCGACGGGATCCACCGCGTCCGGCAGTTCGTGCAGCGAGCGCACCGGCACGGCGAGGCGTTCGGCGAGCGCACCCGCCCGGTCGCCGCGGATGCCGACCTCCTGCCGGTCCGCGCAGACGTGCTGACGCCCGCCCCGGCACCGCCGGCAGTCCCCGCATCCGAGCATCGTGTCGCCGGTGACGCGGCGGCCCACCCACGCCGGATGCACGCCCCGGCCGACCGCCGACACCGTGCCGCACCATTCGTGGCCGAGCCGCATCGGGTACCGGGCGTGCCCGTCGGCGAGGTACTGCATTTCGCCGGTGAAGAATTCGACGTCGGTGCCGCACACCCCGGCCCGCTCCACGTCGACCACGACCTCGCCGACCCCGGCCTCCGGCTCCGGCACCTCGGCAGGCCCGGCCTCCCCCGGTCCGGTCACCACGAACGCCCGCATGGCCCCGATCGTAGCGGCGCTCAGCCGGTCACGCGCTCGCGCAGGAACGCCGCCGTCGCCGGGTCGGCCGGATAGAACGACTCGATCACCAGCTCGGCGACCGTCACGTCCAGCGGCGTCCCGAAGGTCGCGACCGTGCTGAAGAACGTCAGCTCCAGATCCCCGTGCCGGTAGCGCAAGGGCACGAAAATGTCGCCCGGGCCGGGGATCTCCACCTCGGGGACCTCGTCGTCGCACGGATACCCGCGCAGTTCCTCCAGCAGTTCGGCGAGTCCCGCGTCCGCGGTCTGCTCGACCTGACGGCGCAGCCTGCCCAGCAGATGCGCGCGCCATTCCCCCAGGTTCAGCACCCGCGGCGCCATCCCGTCCGGGTGCAGCGTCGCGCGCAGCACGTTCACCGGACCGGTCAGCAGCGACGGCGCGATGCCCTCGGTGAGCACGCCGAGGCTGAGGTTGGCGTCGACGAGGTTCCAGCCGCGGTCGACCACCGCCGCCGGATACGGGTCGTGCCCGGCGAGCAGCCGCCGGACGGCCTCGCGGATCACGGTCATTTCCGGCGCTCCGATGTCGGACTCGCCGTAGGCGGGCGCGTAGCCCGCGGCGAGCAGCAGGCGGTTGCGTTCGCGCAGCGGGATGTCGAGGTGCTCGCCCAGCCGCAGGACCATGTCCCGGCTCGGCTTGGACCGGCCGGTCTCCACGAAGCTCAGGTGGCGCGTCGAGATGTCCGCCGAGATCGCGAGATCGAGCTGGCTGATGCGGCGGCGGTCGCGCCATTCCCGGAGCAGTTCGCCGATCGGGGCCTTCACCGTGGTCGTCACGCGTCCGAAGCTACGGGGTCGCGCGCTGGGAGACCATTACCCCTGAGGTAACGGCGCGTGCACCACCAACGCCTCCGCCAGCGGCTTGCGGTCGAGATCCGGCACCTCACAGTCCGGCGCGGGATAACCCACCGGGAACAAGATGTACGGCCGCTCAGTCACCGGCCGCCCGAAAACCTCGTTGAGGAAACCCATCGGATTCGGCGTGTGCGTCAACGTCGCCAGCCCCATCGTGTGCAACGCCGTGATGAACATGCCGCACGCGATGCCGACGCTCTCGTTGACGTAGTAGTTCTTCCGCAGCGAACCGTCCGGCAGCGGGGTGCTCTTCTGCGCGAACGCGACCACCAGCCACGGCGCGACCTCGAGGAACTCCTTGTGCTCGTCGGTTTCGAGCCGGGCGAGCGCCGCGTGCCAGTCCGGCGCGTTGCGTTCGCGGTAGAACTTCCGCTCCTCGACCTCCGCTGCCTCGCGCACCGCGCGTTTGACGTCCGGGTCGGCCGTCGCGACGAACGTCCACGGCTGGTGGTGCGCCCCGCTCGGCGCGGTGTTCGCGATCCGCACCGCGGTCTCGATCGCTTCGAGCGGCACCGGGTCCGGGGAGAACCAGCGGACCGACCGGCGCTGGTCGAGCAGCCGGTACAGCTCCTGCCCGCGCGCGAGGCTCTCCTCCGGGGACAGCCGCGGCGGCGCGTACGGGACGAACGGGTGCTGGTGCCGGGTCATGCCCCGACCCTGCCGCGTCGGCGGTCATCGGTCCAGTTCACATTTCTGGTGAAGGACATAAGCTGAACTGATGTCTCCCTCGTTGCGCCAGCTCGAGTACCTGGTCGCGGTCGCGGACACCGGCGGACTCACCGCGGCCGCGGACAGCTGCCACGTGTCGCAGTCCGCGGTGTCGCTGGCGATCGCTTCGCTGGAACGGACTTTGGGCGTCCAGCTCATCCTCCGCGGCCCCGGCCGCACGACCGCGCTGACCGACGCCGGACGCCAGGTCGTCGGCGAGGCCCGCGCGGTGCTCACCTCGGTGGCGGAACTCGGCACCACCGCCCGCGACTACGGCCAAGACCTCGCCGGACGCCTGAATTTCGGCTGCTACACCCCTCTCGCGCCACTCCACGTCCCCGCCGCGCTGGCGACTTTCCGCACCCAGCACCCGGAAGTCGACGTCTCCTTCGTCGAAGGCACCCTGCCGGACCTGCAGCACCTCCTGCTGGAAGGCCGCTGCGACCTCGCCGTGCTGTACCGGCAGGACCTCGTGCCCGGGATCGCAGTGGACCAGCTGTACGACCAGCCGCCGAGCGTGCTCCTCCCGTCGGCGCATCCCTTGGCGCGCCGGAAGACGGTTTCGTTGCGCGCCTTGGCCGACGAGCCGTTCATCCTGCTGGACGTACCGCCGTCGGAACGCTATTTCCGGGACGTCTTCGCCGCGGTCGGCCTGCCGATGCCGGTCGCGCACCGCACGACGAGCTTCGAACTCGCTCGCGCGTTGGTCGCCCGGGGCCTCGGCTACACGCTCTCCGTCCAGCGACCGCCGCTGGAACTTTCCGTCGAGGGCACGCCATTCGCGGTACGTCCGCTGCGGGAGCGAGTCCCGACGACGCCGGTCGTGCTGGCTCGCGCGGAGGGTGCGCGGCTGACTCGGCGGGCGGAGACGTTTCGCGCTTTCTGCCGGGAGTTTTTCGGCGCTAGAGCGTGATTCCACGTGGTTCGCGGCCGAGAAGCTCGGCCAGTACTGGGCTCGTCTCGGCAAAGTGGCCTTGCCGGGAGGCCTCGAACATCGACAGCTTCATCCGCGCCACCTCCTCCGGCTCGCCCGCGACCCACTCCTCGTCCGCTACTACCACGCGCCGAACCGCACGCCCGCTGACCCGCGACGCGAGCTCGGCCACGTCGTCGAACGTCACCGCCTGCCGCGCGGTCAGCGCAACCGGCCCGTCGAACGCCCTGTCCCCGGCCAGAATCACCGCCGCCGCCTCCGCGACATCAGCCCGATCGGTCCACGAAACCGGGCCGTCCTCCGGGGCCGCGATCACCCCGTCCTCCCGCCAGTTCCCGAGCAGCCAGCCGATGCTGTGCGCGTAAAAACCGTTGCGCAGCGCGGTCCACGCGACCCCGGACCCGGCGAGGATCCGCTCGGTCGCCGCGTGCTCCGGACCCGGCGGAAAAGGCGTGTCCATCCGGGAATTCTGATGGCTGGTGTACAGAATCCGTTGCGCCCCAGCCGCTACCGCCGCCTCAACGCCCGCCCGATGCAGGCTGACCCCGTCCGCGTGCGGATCGTTCGAGGAAACCAGCAGGACTTTTTCCGCCCCTTCAAACGATTTCCGCAGTGCCTCGGGATCCTCGTAGGACCCCTGCCGCACCCGTACGCCCCGGTCCGCTAAGTGTCGCGCCTTGGCGACATCCCGGACACTGACGCCGATCTCCTCCGCCGGGACACGCTTGAGCAGATGCTCCACAGTCGCCCCGTTGAGCGCGCCGGTCGCCCCCGTGATCACGATCATCTCCGGACTCCCTTCAGCAATGGCAGCAGGATGTCGTCCACGAGATGCCGCAGGAACCGGTCGTCGCACGGTTCGCCGGCGAAGACGATCCGGTGCACGATCACTCCCGGCGCGACCTCGGCGAACAGCTCGGCCGCACCAGGCGCCGACGCGGTGTGCCGCACCCGATCCGCCATCGCCGCCTGGTCTCGGTGCAGGATCCGGCGCATCTCGTCCGCGAGCCGCGGATCGCTGCGCATCCCCGCGAACAGCGCGCCCAGCACCCCGATCTCCTGCTCGGCGATCTCGCGCGCCAGCCACCGCACGACGGCCAGCAAGTTTTCCCGCAGTCCGCCGGAGACGGCCTCAGGCGGAGCCGAGGTTTGCCGCTGCTCCGCCGCCGCCGCGACGACGGCCGCCTTGTCGCGGTACCGCCGGTAAACCGTCGTCTTGGCAACACCGGCGCGGGCCGCGATCGCCTCGATGGACAACTGGTCGTAGCCGACTTCGGGCAGCAGCGCCAAGGCCGCCTCGTGGATCGCGGCATCCCTTCGGGCATCACGCGGCCTGCCCACCGAGAACTCCTCCGACACGATGCCTCTTTTCGATACGCTCCCGTTGCGTATCGAAAGTACGCCCGCGCCGGCACCCCCGTCAACCGGGCCAAGGCAGGACGGTCAGCTCCGGCCATTGTTCCTGCCAGCGCCGGGCTTTCGCCTCGTAACTGCTCCGCGGCGCGTGTCCGGGATTGGGCCGGACGACGAGATTGAACAGGTCCGCGAACCCGTGCGGCGCGTAGACCTGCCACTCCCCTCCTTCGGCCAACCGGATCCCCAGGCAGGGCGTCGTGGACGGGAACGAGTCGATGGCCGCCTCGGTGGACGGGTACGGCGCGCACGGGACGCCGAAGCGGTCCTCGTACCAGAGATGCACCCGTGCCTCGTTGCGGATTTCCACCGTGATCGGGAGATCCCCGAACGTCCGGGCGCCCTCCTCGATGACCACGTTTTCCGCGTCCCAGCTGAGATCCGAGTTGTCGAAGTAGAACAGGTCGTAATCCTTGATGCCCTCAGCTGGCGGGCGTCCGGTCACCACGTTCCACACGGTCTGGCACAGGCAGCCCGCGGTCAGGTACCAGCCGGGAAGAGCCAGTTTCGCCGCCCGCGCCAGCACTTCCGGCACCAGCTCGTTGCGCGTCACGAGCTCGCGGAATGTCCCGAGCTGTCTGTCGATCGCCATCCGGCCGTAGTCCATGCCCCGGTTTAGCACGGCCAGCCGATTACCTCCCGCGTAATCGACCAGCCGCCGATCGTCGGCCAGGCTTGGCCTTACCGAAAACGGGACAACGCAAGGAGAACCCCGACATGACCACCATCGCACCGACCGCCGCCGACCTCGCCCGCCGTTACGTCGACGTCTGGAACGAGACCGACCCGCAGCGGCGCCGCCAGCTCGTCTCGGAGGTCTTCGCGCCGGGGGCGACCTACACCGATCCGCTCGGCGCGGTCGCCGGCCAGGACGAGATCGACGGGTTCATCGGCGGCGCGCAGGCGCAGTTCGCCGGGCTCGTCTTCAGCCTGCCCGCGGAGCCCGACGCGCACCACGATCTCGCCCGGTTCCAGTGGCACCTGTCGGCTCCCGGCGCCGCTGAGCCGATCGCGATCGGGTTCGACGTCGTGGAGATCGCCGACGGCCGGATCGCCAAGGTGCACGGCTTCCTGGACAAGATTCCGGGCTGAGCCGCCGGAAACGCCGGGGATGTGGTCTTGACCACAGGCACGAGGTTCAGACCACCCGGGAGGTCTGAACCTCACCCGGCCAAGCCGCCACGCCGGACAACAGGCGTGGCCCTCCCCACTCTGTCCGTACCCCGCGGGGCGCCTGAGAGTTTCACCCGCGTGGATAGCCGGGTTTGCACCGTCGGCGGCACCGGCTGGTGGTCTCCTGCCGATGCGCTTTCCAGAGGCGTCTCGTCCGCGCGGTCCAGGGTGCCTGAGAGGTTCCGGGGAGGACTTGCTCCTTCGGCGCCGGACCGGGGATGCCGGTTCGGTCTCTCCCGCGCGGGTTCGTCGATCGCGCGCCCAGTCTAGCGCGGGCGAAGATCAGCCCGTGCGGCGGGCGTTGCGGCGCTGGGTCAGCTCGTCCGGCACGACGGCCTCGACCAGTCCGCCGTCGGCGCGCTCGGCCGGGAACTCGTGGATGGTGCCGCTGATCTCCTGCATCGCCCCGCTGACCGCGATGCCGAACACGCCCTGGCCGCCCTGGAGCAGATCCACGATCTCCTCCGGCGACGTGCATTCGTACACCGTGGTGCCGTCGGAGAACAGCGTGACCTTCGCCAGGTCGCGCACCCCGCGCACGCGCAGATGGTCGACCGCGACGCGGATGTTCTGCAGCGAGACCCCGGTGTCCAGCAGGCGCTTCACGACCTTCAGGACCAGGATGTCCTTGAACGAGTACAGCCGCTGCGACCCCGAACCGTGCGCCGTCCGGATGCTGGGCGCGACCAGCTTCGTGCGCGCCCAGTAGTCCAGCTGGCGGTAGGTGATCCCGGCGATCTGGCAGGCCGCGGGACCGCGGTAGCCGACCAGCTCGTCGGGCAGCGAGGCGTCGGGGAACAGCTCGCCCTGCTCGCCGTCGGCGACAGGTCCGGCAGGTATCTCCGGACGACCAGCCTCGACCACCGCAAGCCTCCCCTCGCCCGGCCTCGCAGCGGGGCGTTCGACAGGCCGGTCGAGCCCAGGATCGGGATCGGCCGGGGAAAACTGCCACGAGCGCGCCGGGTCGGCGAATCACATCGTGGCGATTTACCGCCTTTGACGGTAAGGCTGCGCCGCGAGCCGGTCAACGCGACGCGCGGCGGACCTCGAGGCCGTGTCGAGGCTTTGGCCCGTTCGCCGTACGGGATTGACCTTTCTTACTCGGCTGAGTAACTTATTACTCATGCAAGTAAACATCGACACGCAAGCCGAACTCGGCCTGAGCGTCACCGAGGCCACCACCCGGGCCCAGATCATCGGCGCGACCATCGCCACGATCGCCGACCACGGGTACGCGCGCACCACCTTCGCGCGCATCAAGGAACGGGCCGGGCTCAGCAGCACGCGGCTGATCTCGTACCACTTCACGAACAAGGCCGGCCTCATGCAGGCGGTGCTGAGCACGGTGTCCGAGACCAAATCGGAATACCTGCGCGAGCGCAGCGAAGGCGTCGACCCGGCGGACCGGCCGGGGAACCTGCGCGCGTACATCGAGACTTCGGTCGCGTTCCTGCGCGACTACCCGCAATGCGAACGGGTGCTGGTCGAGATGGCCGCGCACGCCGACGACCGCGACGGCTGGGCGATGACCGGCGTCATGGTCGGGCAGCTGCGCACCGGCGCGCTGCAGCGGCAGCTGGAACAGGGCCGCAAGGAGGGGGCGTTCGGCGACATCTCGCCGGAGATCGTGGCGCTGTCGATCGCGCAGGCCGTCGACGGGGTGGCGGCCGCCTACGCCGCCGATCCGTCCGTGGACCTGGACCGGTACGGCCGGGAACTGGCGGACCTGTTCGCCCGCGCGACCGCGCGGTGAGCTCGTGCCCGGCGGGAAACCGCCGGGCAGGGGCGATCAGGTGTCGGCGCCGCGGAAGTCTTCCGGGGACACGGAGTCGAGGAACTCGCGGAACTTCTCGACCTCGTCCTCCTGCTCGTCCGGGATGATCAGGCCGGCTTCCTCGAGCACCGCGTCGACCGCGTGGATCGGGACGCCGATCCGCAGCGCCAGCGCGACCGAATCGCTCGGGCGGGCCGAGACCCGGATGTCGCCGTCGAAGACCAGCTCGGCGAAGAACGTGCCTTCTTTGAGGTCGGTGATGACGACCTGCTCGAGCTCGCGGCCGAGCGCGCCGATGACCTCTTTGAGCAGATCGTGGGTGAGCGGCCGGGCGGGCCGCACGCCTTGCTGTTCCAGGGCGATCGCGGTGGCTTCGACCGAGCCGATCCAGATCGGCAGGTACCGCTCGCCCTCGGTCTCCCGCAGCAACAAGATCGGCTGATTCGCGGGCAGTTCGACCCGCACTCCGACGACGCGCATCTCGCTCATCGGGCTTCGCCTCCCTCTCGTGCACACGGGCCGCAGCGCTGGCGACGGCTGACGACCGTTGTCTCCGACGCTACCCGTCATCCGGGCGCTGTGCTCGCTCGCAGCGGACATTCTCGGTTCGTGGTCTCGCGAACCGTCTCTCACGGTACGGCATCCCGGCGCTGAGGTTCAGTCATTGACAAGTGACCGACAACGCGTCTCGGGCATAAGGGTCAATCGCCGGCGACGCCGCGGATGCCGGCTTTGACGAGCAGCGTGTGCAGCGTGACCGACAACGCGGCCAGTTCGCGCACGACCTCGTCGGCGCGCGCCTTCGCGTCCGCGTCACGATGCCGGTACGCCGGGGTCACGATCTGCTCCAGCAGGCCGACCTCGCGGTCGGCCGCGGCGCGGAACGCGCGCAGATGCCGCGGTTCGAGCCCGAATTCGGTCATCGCCTTGACGGTGCGGGCGATCAGGACCGATTCCGGGCCGAAAAAACCCGCCGCGCCGGGGCGCAGCAGGCCGTACTGGCACAGCTCGGCGAGCATCGCGTCGTCGATGCCCGCCTGCTCCAGCAGGTCTTCCTGGGTGAGCCGGGTGTCCGGCCCGGTCTCGAAGTCCGCCGCCGCGGGCAGTCCCGCCGGATCGCTCCCGTCGCCGAGCGGCACGAGCCGCCGCGGCAGCTGGGGAGCCGACGGGACCGGCGCGGGCGGTTGCGCGCCCGCGTCGGCCGCGTCGAGCTGCTCCTTGATGACCTTGAGCGGGAGGTAGTGGTCGCGCTGCGCGGACAGCACGTACCGCAGGCGTTCCACGTCCGCCGGCGAGAACTGCCGGTACCCCGAGGGCGTGCGACCCGGGCGGACCAGGCCTTCCGCCTCGAGGAAGCGGATCTTGGAAATCGTGACATCGGGGAAGTCCCCGCGCAGCTGCGCGAGCACCGCCCCGATGCTCAACCCGTCCCGCCGGGCCTCCTGACGACCGGGCTGCCCGGCCGCCGTCACTGCGCCCCCTGGCCCCCGTGCCCCGGGCCGGTCAGGAAGACCAGGCGGAACTTGCCGATCTGCACCTCGTCGCCGCCGGCGAGGACGGCCTGGTCGACCGGCTCGCGGTTGACGTAGGTGCCGTTCAGGCTGCCGACGTCGATCACGACGAACTCCCCGCCCTCGCGCCGGAATTCCGCGTGGCGGCGGGAAACCGTGACGTCGTCGAGGAAGATGTCGCTGTCGGGGTGCCGTCCCGCGCTGGTGGTGTCGCGGTCGAGCAGGAAGCGGGAGCCCGCGTTGGGCCCGCGCTTCACGACCAGGAGGGCGGAACCCGGCGGAAGGGCGTCGACACCCTGCACCGGTGCCTCGGCGGCCGGCGCGGACTCCTGCTGGCCTTCCATGTCGGCCAGGAAATCGGCCCGGAAGACAGAGGTCCGCTCCGGAGACTGCTCCGGGGGAACGCCGGGCCCGTCGTTCGTGCTCACCTGAGCTCTCCTCTACGCATGAAGTGTTGTCATCGACCAAGAACGTGCAGCTGTCAACGTACCGTGCCCGACCGGCCCGGAACCCTCGGGCTCCCCTTGAGGCTCCGGGGCCCGGCCGAACGGCTCAGCCCTTGATGAGGGCCTGGTACGCCTCGGCCTCGAGCAGCGCCTCGAGACCGGCCGGGTCGTCGAGCCGGATCTCCACGAGCCAGCCCTCGCCGTAGGGGTCGGAGTTGACGAGCTCCGGCGAATCGGCGACCGCCGAGTTGACCGCCACGATCTCGCCGTCGACCGGCGCGAACAGCTCCGAGACGCTCTTCGTGGACTCGACCTCGCCGAACGCGTCGCCCGCCCCGACCTGCTTGCCGACCTCGGGCAGGTCGACGAACACGACGTCGCCGAGCTGGTCCTGCGCGTACTCGGTGATGCCCACCCGCACGAGCGAACCCTCGCGGGTCGCGACCCACTCGTGCTCCTCGGTGTAGCGCAGTTCTTCCGGAGTGGTCAACGCCGCTCCCCTTCCTGGTGCTGGCTTTCGTGCCGACAATCTTCCATCACCGGGTGCGCAGCGCGCGAGCCGCCTGCACGACGTAGAGCGCCCCGGACCAGACATACAGGACGCCGCCCCACACCATGAACGCGTAGGCGATCGGCCGCGCGACCGCCGCGACGTCCGAGCCGCCCTGCGTGAGCAGGAGGAATGGGAAGGCGTACATGAGGACGAAGGTCGCGCCCTTGCCGATGTAGGTGACCTCGGGCGGCGCGAACCCGCCGCGCCGCAGCAGCACCACGCACACCCCGAGCACCAGCTCGCGCAGCACCAGCGGCACGACGACCCACCACGGGATGATGTCGCGGATCAGGAACGCGACGAGCGTGGCGAGGATGTAGAGCCGGTCCGCGGCGGGGTCGAGCAGCTGCCCGAGCCGCGACATCTGGTCGAGCCAGCGGGCGAGCTTGCCGTCGAGCCAGTCGGTGAGGGCGGAGAAGATCAGCAGGGCGAGCGCCCAGCCGTCCTCCTTCGGGCCGAGCAGCAGCCACAGGAACACCGGGACGCCCGCCAGGCGCAGCAGCGACAGCAGATTGGGGACGTTGAGCGCCTGCCGCCACAGGGAGGGCTCGGTCTGGGGCTCGTCGGGGACCGTGGTCACGCCGGTCAGCCTAGAGCGGACGGGATCGCGAGGTTTGTCCTGGCGGGGTGAAAGGCGGGGGTTCGGTTGTGCTGGGGGCGGCTTCGGGTGCCGGGGTCGTGGCGGGCGCTGTGGCCCCGTGGTGTTGTGTCCGCAGCCGGGTTCGCGGCAGTGGTGCTTGCCAAGGCGCTGCGGAGACCGGCCTGCGAGACGCGCCGGGCGGCTTCTCTTCCGCTGTTCCGCCGGAGGTCCGTGAAGACATCCCTGGGTTTTGTTTGTCAAGCGGCTGTGGGTTGTTGTCTGTTTTGGCTGGTTGTGGTGGCTTGTGGCCAGGCGGTTGCTTCGTTGTAGTGGGTGCTGGTTGTGAGGCAT